>PTKB01000074.1 GCA_002937555.1 Alphaproteobacteria bacterium MarineAlpha10_Bin2
TCGCGAAAAAACTTGAGGTAACGTTGAACGATCCGTGGTGCCGAGCGGAAGCTTCGGAAATACTGCGTAGTCTGATCGAACGTACCGTACTGTTTCCTACGGACGACGGCCTCAAAGCCGAATTAACGGGGGATATCGCTTCGATCTTGGTAGCCTGTCAGGACGGCGGCAAGACCCCTGACCCTGAAGAATCTGGGAGTCAACTGTCGGTGGTAGCGAGGGCAGGACTCGAACCTGCGACCCATGGATTATGATTCCACTGCTCTACCAACTGAGCTACCCCGCCCCGGGCCATCGAGGCGTTCGCTATACGTCTGGGTGCGGCGGCGTGTCAAGCGCCGAGACCCGCCACTTAAGCGTTAGGAGTATCTTGAAGCGCCAACAGTGACGAAAGGTCAATCTCGACAAAACGAACGGCTCGCGCGCCGTCGTCATCTACCCGCGTGACTTGGCCGGTAAATTCACAGGATGGGCCGTCCTGCGGCTCCATCTTCCCGGTGAATCGGTCCTTGAGCTCAAGGTCGTCAAGTCCATGCGCCCTAAATCCGCCAATCGACCAATTCAGGGTCTCGAGCTCCCGCTCTCCTACTCTTAATTTCAATTGAATGTCCTCCAACCGGACGTCGTAAACGATAATTAGCTGTCTAGATGAACAGTGTTTACATGATGGCAAATAATTGCGCCAAAGGTAAAGTGACCACTGTCACAAATTAGACCAAAATCGGGCGTACCTACCCCGAAACGCCAGGTTTTCCCCCGCCAACGCAAAAGCAGAAACTGCCCGAGGTCTAGTAATTATAAATAACTTCAAGGTGTTAGAGAGGGATTCGGCAATTAATCTGTGCTGCGGTAACTACCAGCAAAATATGCATGTTCCGAAATGTGATTAGGATCACACGAAACTATTGTTGTTATTTATAGCGTGGCTAGGCGGCGGAGGCTTGTTGCAACTCCGCGGTGCGCTCCATGCGCGCGATCCATCCGCCGCCGAGGAGCTTGTCGCCGCGATAACAAACCGCAGCCTGGCCACACGCCGTCGCCGGTTCGGGTTGCGCGAGGCGGATTTCCGCTGCGCCGTTCTCCAACAGGGTCAGATGCGCAGCGGCACCAGGATGGGTGGAGCGCAATCTGACGGTTACGTCGCCGGCGCTCCGCGATTCCGCGCCGCGGTCAATAAAATGCCGATTCCGGAGGACGACTCGGTCACACAGTAGCGCCGCCTTCGGACCCACCGTAATGCGCCGGCTGGCCGCGTCCACCGCAATCACGTAAAGCGGCTCGGTCGCGGCGATACCAAGGCCCCTGCGCTGACCAACGGTGTAATGGATAATGCCCGCGTGCCGCCCCACGACGTTTCCGGCGAGATCGACAATATCCCCTGCCTCGGCGGTGCCGGGCCGAAGCCGTTCGATGACGGCGGCATAATTGCCGCCGGGGACGAAGCAAATGTCCTGGCTGTCGGGCTTCTCCGCCACCGCGAGGCCAAGGCGCTCGGCATGCCGCCTGACATCGGACTTGGCCATATCGCCCAATGGAAATCGCAGAAACGCGAGCTGCTCTTTTGTGGTGGCAAAGAGGAAATAGCTCTGATCCCGTTCGTGATCGTGTGCGCGATGCATTTCCGGCCCCAGTGCGCCCGCGACACGGCGCACGTAATGGCCCGTCGCCAGGGCGTCCGCATCGAGATCGCGAGCGGCGGCCAGTAGGTCGCGGAATTTTACCGTCTGATTGCAGGTGATACAGGGTATCGGCGTTTCACCGCGCAAATAGGAATCCGCAAAATCATCGATGACTTCGCTGCGGAAGCGATCCTCATAATCCAGAACATAATGGGCGATGCCCAGATGCGACGCCACACGCCGGGCGTCGTGAATATCCTGTCCGGCGCAGCAGGCACGGCTGCGCCCGCGCGCGGCGCCGTCATCGTAAAGCTGCAGCGTGATGCCCACCACATCATATCCCGCTTCGGCATACAGCGCGGCGGTCACCGAGGAATCGACGCCGCCCGACATGGCCACGACGATCCGAGTCCGGCCGCGTGGCTTATCTATTCCGGCATCAATTGAAGGTATGGACATGGGCGCAATATAGGCTTCGAAACCGGCTGGGCAAGTGCAACGATGGCATTGGAAAGAGCTCTCCTGCTGCTTTATTCGCCCGCGTCGAGACCCATTTGCCAAAATGCCGCTTCCAAACGCGTGGCCTCGGCGAAGATGCGGCAGAGAGCCGGAAACCGCGAGTCCGCCCCGCGCCTTCGCCCGACCTGATCGAGATAGCGGACGGCGTCGGCGGAAATTGTCTGATAGTCCTCGCCACCATACATTTCGATCCAAGCAGCAAAGCGGTTGCCCTCCAGTTTGGTGCGGTTGTTGGCCAAGAGACGGGCGCCGATTTCGCCATAGCCGATAATGCAGGGCGCCAGCGCAACATAGAGATCGAGCAAATCGCCCGCCATGCCGCGCTCCAATACGTAGCGCGTATAGGCAAGTGTGGCGTTATGTTCCGGCGCCGCCTCCAAGGTTGCGGAATCCACCCCCCAGTCGGTGCAATATGATTCATGCAGGCCGATCTCGACATCGACGATCGCCTGCAAGCCTCGCGACGCGGTGCGAATTTCGTCCAAGTTCTCCGCCTTGTACGCGGCTAGCCCATAAGCCCTGGCGAAATGCCGAAGAAAGATGAAGTCCTGGATCAGATAATGGCGAAACGCCGGTTCAGACAAATTGCCGTCGGCCAGCGCCATCAGAAAGGGATGCTCGGTATAGTCCTGCCACGCTTCGGCGTTTGCATCCCGCAGGCGGGCAAACAGACTTCCCTGTGGGGGATCGTTCGAATTTGGCCCGGCCACCGTCAGCCCAGCAGCATGTTTCGCGTTTCTCTGGGAAGCGAAACGACGAGCCCGTCCAATTCTTCGGTGATCACGATTTGACAGCCAAGGCGGGACGTGCGGGTCAGCCCGAACGCAAGATCGAGCATATCCTCTTCATCCTCGCTTACCTCGTCGAGTTTGCGATACCATTTTTTGTCGATGATGACGTGGCATGTCGAACACGCCATCGACCCCTCACATGCGCCTTCAATGGCAATCTCATTGTCATGAGCGATTTCAAGCACCGAATCGCCGATCGGTGCATTGACCACATGGTGGGTGCCGTCGGCGGCGATAAATGTCATTTGCGGCATACATTAACTCTCCAAGAACTTCGCTGCCCCTCGGCTCCTCCGCGCCGGCAGCGCTATCCAAACGCAAGCCGCCCGGCGCGGTCAACGCCCAACTGCGGTGCCGCTTCCCGAAGTTTGTGAAACGCCGCTGGTGAAGCGTGCCGACAGCCCGGCATAAAATGCGCGCCACGCCCGCACCAGCTTATCAACCTCTTCGTCGCGGCTCGCCCAACCGAAACTAATGCGAATGGCGCACCCGGTTTCGCCGTCCGGCAGGCCTAGCGCGCGCAACACATGCGACGGTTCAACTTTGCCCGACGAGCACGCCGAACCGGCACTCACGGCAACCCCGGCAAGGTCCAAGCCCATGACTTGCATCTCGCTTTGCACACCGGGCATGGTCAGACAGCTTGTGTTGGGCAGCCGCTCGGCGCCCGCACCGAAAATTATGACGTTGGGATCGATCTCGCTAAGATTCTGCTCCACCCGATCCCGCATCGCCGCCACATGGGGGGCGCGCTGCAGATCCTCCGCGGCCAACTGCGCCGCCACGCCAAAGCCGACGATGCCGGCCACATTCTCGGTGCCGGGGCGCCGGCTGCGCTCCTGTCCGCCGCCGACGATGAGCGGCTCCAAATCGAACGCGCCCGCAACGAACAGCGCGCCGATTCCTTTAGGGCCACCAAATTTATGCGCCGACAGGCTAAGCATATCGACGCCGAGGGCAGCGACGTCAAACGCGATGCGGCCGGGCGCCTGCACGGCGTCACAATGAACCAGAGCGCCGCGTTCGTGAGCCAGCGTTGCGATGTCGGCTACCGGTTGAATGACGCCGGTTTCATTGTTGGCCAACATGATGGACACAAGCACATCATCCGCATTCTCGCCGAGCACTTGGTCCAGCGCTTGTAGCGATACAACGCCCAGGCTATCGACGGGAAGCACCTCCAGTTCCTTCTCATTTCCTCTCGACGTCGAATCCGCAATGGATTCCGCTGCGCGGAGTATGGAGGGATGCTCGATCGCGGATATGACCAAGCGCCTGCGGCGGGCGCCGTTGAGCGCCATGTTGTTGGCCTCGGTGCCGCCGGCGGTAAAGACTATATCTTCGGGGCGGGCGCCAATCATGGCCGCGACCCGGTCGCGCGCCGTCTCCACCGCATCGCGCGCGTCACGTCCGAATTGATGTACAGAAGACGGGTTTCCCGTTATCGACAATGCCTCGGCGATTGCCTCGCTGACTTCCGGTTTGACGGGCGCCGTGGCGTTGTAATCGAGATAAATTGCTTCCGTGCGGCGATCGCTCCCGCTCATTCGGCCGCCACGGTGGACTGAGGCTTACCATCTCCCCGCTGCGCCGCGTGCAACACACCGCTGGAGCCCAAAACACGGCCTGCGCACACATCTTCAAGCGTCACCGTATTGAGAAACAGGTAAATATGATTGCTGAGTTCTTCCCAGAGATCATGCGTCAGGCAGCGGCCGCCGTCGGGCATGCAGCCGGAGCCGCTCATCGGATCGCACCGCGTCGCCCGCAGCGGCTCGTCCACCGCCATGACGATATCCGAAATGCGCAATTGGTCGGCACCGCGCGCCAACATGTAGCCGCCGCCAGGGCCGCGCACGCTTTTGACCAACCCTTTTTTCCGCAACTTGCTGAACAATTGCTCCAGATAGGACAGCGAAATTTCCTGGCGATCAGCTATATCGGAAAGCGTCACCGGCCCGTGCTTGCTACGCATCACGGTACAGTTCGCGAGGTCCACCATCGCCATGACCGCATAGCGGCCTTTCGTGCCCAGCTTCATGACAAATTTCCTTTCCTCTCTCTGCGCCCGCCGACACCGCGGCCCATGTTCAACAGTTGGGTGGAACTGCTTCGCCCTTCGCCTCGCTCGCCTCTTTACCGGATACGGTTTGCGTTTGCTCATTGGAACCGTCGCTTTCGAGCTGCTCGATCCGCGTTCGCAAGCGGCCGAGCTCATCTAGCAACCCTTCAATCGAACGCGACATGGGATCGGCAACATTCGGCGACGGCGTGCCGTACGCGGCGAACCCACCGCTCTCTTTCGGTTCTTGCGACGTTCGTGCTGCCGGGCGCGCCGCCACCCCGACCATGGTCGCGCCGTCGGGAACGTCCTTCAGAACAACCGCGTTGGCGCCGACCCGCGCGCCCTTGCCGACCGTAATCGGGCCCAACACTTGAGCGCCGGCACCGACCACAACATCGTCCTCGAGCGTGGGATGGCGCTTCCCCGGCGCCCAGGTGACGCCGCCCAGTGTGACGCCGTGATAAAGAGTGACATCGTCGCCGATTACCGCGGTTTCGCCGATCACGACACCCATGCCATGGTCAATGAAAAACCGCCGGCCGATGCTGGCCCCGGGATGAATTTCGATGCCGGTGAACATCCGGCCCAAATGCGAGACGAAACGGCCAAGCAGGCGCAAGCGATGGCGCCACAGCCAGTTTGCGAAACGGTAGAATCTGAGCGCATGAAAGCCTGGATAACAGAAAAAAATCTCGGCGCGCGAGCGTACGGCCGGGTCGCGGCCAAAAACACTATCCATATCTTCTCTAATACGCTTGAACATAACGGCACCTGTCGTATATCTATGGCCTAGTCGCAAGTATTCGCTCGGCGCTCGTGCGGCAAGTACCCACACATTGTCGGGACAAAATTTCGATATCTATAAATTAAGTACCTGACCTGAGTTGTCAAGATATTGGGCGTTGATTTTAAGCAATATAATGGCTTTGTCCGACCTGTTCAGTGGACTTAGCCGCTCACTCAAACGATAACGGAATGCCATGCCAGAGGTGATGATCAACGGGCCGGAAGGGCGTCTTGAAGCGCGCTATCACCACGCCGAAGGTCCCAACGCGCCAATAGCCTTGGTGCTTCACCCCCATCCGCAACATGGGGGCACGATGAACAACAAGCTCGTTTACACGGTTTACAATATCTTCAGAGAACGCAGTTTCTCGGTCCTGCGTTTCAATTTTCGCGGCGTCGGGAGATCGCAGGGGCGATTTGACAATGGCCTTGGCGAGCTGAGCGATGCGGCAGCGGCGCTCGACTGGATGCAAACCATCAACCCAAACGCAAAATTCTGCTGGATTAGCGGCTTTTCGTTCGGCGCTTGGATCGCCATGCAGGTGCTGATGCGCCGGCCGGAAATTCACAGCTTCATCGCCGTTGCGCCGCCGGCGAACATGTTCGATTTCACGTTCCTGGCGCCGTGCCCTTCCTCGGGCCTGATTATTCACGGTGCGCGCGACGATTTGGTGCCTGAATCCGACGTCGCGACATTGGCGCAGAAATTGCAGAACCAGCGCCATATCGAGATCGATTACCGCGTCATCAAAGGCGCCAACCATCTGTTCGAAGAAAAGATCGATATTCTCGGCAAGAATATCGAATCCTATTTGGACGAAAACATGGCGATCGCCGAAGCAGGCTGAGTTGCCGCGGTCATCCGGCGCGGTGCAGCACGCCGCCGCATTGTGGTTGGCTCACGCCGGTGGTCTCGGGCAGGCTCAACACTTTCCCGTTCAACGACCGTACGGCTAAGAAAGCGAAGGCTTCGGCCTCTAGAGCATCCCCGCGCCAGCCGAGTGTTTCGACAGGCTCGACCGGTACTCCAGTGCGTTCGGCAAGCGCCGACATCAGCGCAGGGTTATGCCTTCCGCCACCTGTGACCAGCAAGCGCCGTGTCTTTTCGGGACATCGTTCGAGACCCAATGCCACCGCCTGGGCGGTAAACGCCACCAGCGTCGCAGCACCATCGCGATCGGACAGTGACGCGAGGGGCGCGCTGCCAAAAGCGTTGCGGTCAAGGGACTTGGGCGGCGGCGCCGAAAAATAGGGATCGCGTAATAATATATAGAGAACCGCTTCATCGACGTGCCCCCGCGCCGCCAACGCGCCGTCGCGATCGAAAGCCGCGCCACTGTGGGCGAGCAGCCAATCGTCGATCAAGGCGCATCCCGGTCCGGTGTCGAAAGCGAACAACCTATTGTCATTGCCGATCCAAGTAATGTTGGCCACGCCGCCTAAATTCAAAACGGCGACAGGCGGCGCCAGCGCCGTTTCCAGGGTCCGTGCCAGAGCACGATGATAGAGCGGCGCGAACGGCGCGCCCTGTCCTCCGGCCGCTACATCGGCGGAGCGGAAATCATTCACTACATCGATGGCCAGGCGCCGCGCCAACAACGCACCGTCGCCAAGTTGGCGCGTCACGCGATGCGCCGGATCATGCCAAACCGTATGGCCGTGAAATCCGACCACATGAATTTTCTCGTTGCCGTATCCAGCTTTGGCCATCATCGCCGAGGCTGCCGCCGCATGCGCTTCGGTCAACGCAACTTCCACTTCCGACGCGTCACCGCCATTGCCTTCGACGATTCCCCGCAAATCCTGTCGCAGACCTGCTTCATACGGGACCGTTAGCCACGGCCCGAATTCGTAAACCTGCTCACCGTCGGTGCGAATGAGCGCCGCGTCGATTCCGTCAAGCGACGTCCCGCTCATCAAGCCCAACGCGTAAACCGGCCCTACGCTGGCATTGTTTTCGGCCAAGGTTCCGTTCCCGCCTGCTTCCGGTGTCTACAAATCGCCGTCACAGTTGATTGTCCATGCATGTGGGCCGTGTTACATCACGGCGACCTGATCATCCAAGCATCTTTCGAACACGGACCGCTCCTTGCCATGCCCGAGTACCGTTCTGATTTCATGCGCGTGCTGCATGAGCGCGGATTCGTCCACCAATGCACCGACGACGCGACGCTCGATGGGCTCGCCGGGGACGGCTCGATAACCGCCTATATCGGCTTCGATTGCACCGCTGACAGCCTGCACGTCGGCAGCTTAGTACAGATCATGATGCTGCGCTGGCTGCAGCGCTCAGGCCACAAGCCAATTGTTCTGATGGGCGGCGGCACCACCAAGATCGGCGATCCCTCCGGGCGCGACGCCTCGCGGCAGTTGTTGAGCGAAGCGCAGATCGCGGCGAACAAAGCCGGCATTCAAAAGTGCTTCGCGCGCTTCCTGACCTTCGGCGACGGCTCGGGCGACGCCATGATGGTGGACAATGCGGAATGGCTCGACGGGCTCGAATATGTTGCGTTTCTGCGCGATATCGGTAGCCATTTTTCATTGAACCGCATGCTTAAATTCGATTCAGTCCGTTTGCGTCTCGAGCGCGAGCAACCGATGACATTTCTCGAATTCAATTACATGATTCTGCAGGCCTATGATTTCATGGAATTGTCGCGGCGCGAGAGCTGTGCGCTGCAAATGGGCGGCTCCGACCAATGGGGCAATATCGTCAATGGCGTCGAACTGGCACGCAGAATCGATTCGACGTCGCTTTTTGGGCTAACGACTCCGCTGATTACCCTCGCCTCCGGAGAAAAAATGGGCAAGACGGCGCAGGGCGCCGTGTGGATCGATGAGTCGAAATTAAGCTCATACGATTACTGGCAGTTTTGGAGAAATACCGACGATCGGGATGTTTGCCGTTTTCTCCGCCTGTTCACCGAGTTGCCGCTCGACGAAATCAAGCGATTCGAGTCGGTCGCGGGCGAGGAACTAAACGACGCAAAGAAGCTGCTCGCCAACCTCGCCACCGGGATGTGCCATGGCGAAGACGCGGCGCGGGCGGCAGCGGAGACGGCGCGCGAAACCTTCGAAGCCGGCGGCGCCGGCGGCGGATTGCCGGAAGTCAGCGCTTCCAAGGCCGACCTCACGGCGGGGATTGCTGCCTTTCAACTCGCTCACGACGCCGGGCTGTGCGACTCGC
The DNA here is from genome assembly GCA_002937555.1 of Alphaproteobacteria bacterium MarineAlpha10_Bin2. Taxonomy (GTDB): domain Bacteria; phylum Pseudomonadota; class Alphaproteobacteria; order UBA828; family UBA828; genus PTKB01. The sequence goes on from PTKB01000074.1 coordinate 8,968, forward strand.
GCGGCGCGGCGCGGCGCTTGATCCGCGGTGGCGGCATGCGTTTGAACGACAGCGTTATTTCCGAAGAGGATTTCGCCGTATCGCTGAGCGACTGCAACTCGGACGGCTTGATTAAACTTTCGGCCGGAAAGAAACGGCACATATTGGTGCGACCGAAATAGCGCTTTCACGCCTCTCCTTCGGCGAGAACAGCCTCGGCCACGGCCGACAGGGACGCCGCCAGACGGCTCCAACCGGCGTCATCGGAAAAATCCATCCCGAGGAGCGAATCTGAGTTCCGCGATCGTAGGATCACATATTCGGACGCGGCGCCGAGTAGGCTGTGCACCGCCAGGAGGCGCGTATCGACGCGCCGACCGCCGAGTTCTATCGCTCTGCGCACGAGCTGTTGCGTTCGAGTCTCGCGCAACTCATTTAGCTTTCTTGTCAGGCCGTTTGATTGGCTCAGTTCCCAAAGCAGGATTTGCTGGGTGACAGGACGTTGCCTGAGGGCATCCACTTGACGGGCCAAGGCCAGACCGCACCAGGCGGATAGGTTTCCCTGCTCCGGCCCCGCCGTTTCATCGCCGACGATCTCATCGACCGTCCACCAGATATCAGCGGATTCGCCAAAGGCGCTGAGCAAACCGTCCAGGCCACCGAAATATCTGTATATGAGGACTTTATCGACGCCGGCCGTACGTGCGAGCAGATTGACGCCAACTTTTTGGAAGCCGCTTATCTCCAGAACGGCGCCAACCGCCCGGACTAACTTATCCTCCGTGTCGCGACGATTTCGAATCACGCCGTCAACTTGTTCCCATTACTCCGGCCGCCAAGGCTCGTAATCTCCGGTCGCCCTGTCGCGCTGGCCGCCTTCCAAGATATGTCCTGGCGGGCGGTAAGCAGCGGTGGTTCCCGTCAGATTCGGCAAATGCGGCTTTTCCCAGGATTTTGCCGCGAGCGGTTTTTCGGCCGGCGTTTCGGCGAAGATATGGTGCAGCCAGCCATGCCATGACGGCGGTACGCTCGATGCTTCGTCTTCATTTTTATACAACACCCAACGCCGCTCGCGCCGCCCTGCCCGCTTATGTTTCTCGCGGTAATAACGATTGTCGAACTCATCCCTGCCGACGAATTCACCCTTGAAAATAGTGAACAACCGGGTCCCGATGGTAGCCATGCGAAATTCTCCATCCGCGCAATCGATCGAGGGGATATTCAAACCCAACGATCTTGAATATTCGTTTAACGCGACGCGGCGGGATTAATGCACGACGCGCGCCGTCCAGTCCAGAATTCTGGCTGCCAAATCTGGGTTCTTTGCCATTGTGGGAAAATAATGCACAAAAATAAATCGCCAGCGATATAGGATCCGAATTCGATCATAGTTTAGATTTTGCTTTAAAACCGTTCGACACCTGCTTTCAAATATTACATTCAATAAATAATATAAACTATTGATAATATTAAAATATATTAATTTTTCCTGCGTTCCATTTTAACCACAGTTTTATCCACAGGTAATACAACACAGCATGTAGTGTTAACAA
>PTKB01000075.1 GCA_002937555.1 Alphaproteobacteria bacterium MarineAlpha10_Bin2
GCCGCGGCGAAACCAAGGTCAACACCGTCGCCGGGTGCTACAACAACATTTCCAGATCGTCTCGCCCTCGCACCACCCGGCTTCATTCGCCCGACGGCATCGTCATCACCAAAGGTTGCCGCGACACCATCGACCATCCTCATTAGGTCAGGATTATCTGTCTCACCGACCAAATCGCGCATAGAGGCAATGACATCTGCGAGGTTCATGCCAGCGGTATCCACCTCAGCGCCATCTACGGCTGCCTCGGCCAAGAGCCTTATTCGCCGCTGCTCGATCACTCGCCTTAATTTCTCAGCTTCCTTCTCGCCTATCACCTCCGTACCCAGCATTTGTTCTAGCAGCCGTAATGCCGGTGCAATTCCATCCTCAGTCTTTATGAGCCTCTTAATTGCAGCCTCAATTTCCTCTGCTCTCACCAAAAGCCTCCACACATAATTAGAACCATTCCAATGATTCTACGCGCTCGGACTCGGCTAAAGAAATTAGTTCCCAAAGTGAAAAGTTGCTCAAATGCAGGCATGTCCATCTATACATACAGACGAGAGAGCGATGCGTTTCTCCCACCCCCCTTCTATGGATAGCCCTCCACCCCATGCAGAATAAAGGGGGCGGATAAAAAACTATTTTGTATCGAGTTAGATAGGTTTAAGTGTGGGTAGAGGTGTGGGTAGGTTTACTTTCGGGAATAAAAGTCCCGGAAATCCGCGGTGTTCAGGGTGTAGCTCGCTTCCCGGCTACACCACCGGCGCGCGGCCGGCGGCGAAGCGTTCGCCAAGCTTTTCGCTGAGCTCGTCGCGGATGGTGCGATAGGCCATCAGGCGCATGTCGCGGCTGCCGTCGACGATGCTCGGGTCCATGGTATGCCAAAATTCCACTTGGCAATCCGAGGATCGCGTCATTTCCACCGCTTTGTGCTGGGCTTCCGGCGACAGCGAGATCACCAGATCGAAGGATTCATCGGCCAATTCCTCAAACGTCTTGGGCCGGTGAGCGCTGATATCGACGCCAATTTCCTCCAGCACCACGGCGGTGAAGGCGTCCGGCTGGCCTTTGCGGACGCCCACCGAATCGACGAACATCGCGGTGCCGACGAGATTTTTCATGATGCCTTCGGCCATCGGCGAGCGCACCGTATTCCAGGTGCAGGCGAATAGAACGCTGGACGGCACCTGAGCTAGCCCCGCATGTGCAGCACGTATATCAGGGTGAACAGCCGCCGCGCCGTGTCGAAGTCGATCTCGGCCTCGCCCGCCAGGCGCTCTATGAGGAGTTTCGAGCCCTCGTCATGGAGGCCGCGCCGGCCCATGTCGATGGCCTCGATGCGCGTTCTGGGCGCCGATTTGATCGCCTCGAAATAGCTCTCGCAAACGGTGGCGTAATCCTTCATCAGCTTGCGGAACGGGCTCATCGACAGCGAGATCTCCTGCACTGCCGCGCCGGCCGCGGTGGTGAGCACCAGGATCAGGCGGTTATCGGCGACCTTGAGGCTGAGGCTATAGGGCCCGCGCCCGGCACCTTGACTCGGCGCGAAAGCGTTGTTTTCCACCAGATCGTAGATGGCGATACGGCGCTCCTGCTCCACATCCGGGCTCGGATGGGTGCCGGTGCTTTCGTCGAATTCGATATGTATCAGGCGTTCCGTGCCCGATTGCTCCGCCATCGTCCGCTTCCATTATTCTGGGCGCCCGCCCGAGGAGCGGAAACCTACCCGATTGTGCCGGTCTTAGCCTAGCTGTCTTGCACGCATGATGGCCATTCGGCGACAATCGCTCCATTCGATTCAACCAGCCGGAACGGGACGAGCCATGGGCCGGAGCCATCGCATTGGCCGCAAACACCGTCATACCTATTGGGACAATTCGCTTCCGCCGGTGCTCGAAATCGCGCCCGGCGATGAGGTTTATTTCGAATGCCTCGATGCGTCGAACGGCCAGGTGACGCCGGAATCGGACGCCGAGGCGGTGCGCCACCTCGATTTCGACAATGTCAATCCGGTCACGGGGCCGGTCTATGTCGAAGGCGCCGAGCCCGGCGATGCCCTCAAGATCACCCTCTGCGATTTCGCGCCTTCGGGCTGGGGCTGGTCGGCGAATATTCCGGATTTCGGCCTGCTCGCCGAAGATTTTCCCGAGCCCTATATGCATCACTGGCATTATCCGCCGGATTTGCCGGAGCCGGTCGCCTATGAAGGCACCCACGCCAGGGTGCCGTTCAAGCCGATGGCGGGCGCCGTCGGCACGGCGCTGGCCGAGCCGGGGCAGCACAACATCTTGCCACCGCGCGAGGCAGTGGGCGGCACCATGGATATCCGCGATATCAGCCGCGGCACCGAGCTATACATCCCGGTGCGCGTGCCGGGCGCGCTCCTGTCGGTCGGCGATCCGCATGCGGCGCAGGGCGAAGGCGAAGTGTGCGGCACCGGCGTTGAAAGCCCGATCGACGTCATCGCCCAGATCGATCTGATAAAAGGCGCCGCCCCCTCTGCGCCGCGCTTTGTCACGCCGGGTTCCACCACCGATCATCTCTCCGCCGCCGGCTATGAAGTCACCACCGGCATCGGCCCCGATCTCCTCGAAAATGCCCGCGCCGCGCTGCGTCGCATGGTGGCGCTGGTGAGCGAACAGCAGAATCTGTCGCCGATCGACGTTTACCTTCTCTGTAGCGTGTGCGCCGATATGCGCCTCAGCCAGGTGGTCGATGAACCCAATTGGATCGTCTCGTGCTATTTTCCACGCATCGTATTTGAACAGGAGTAGGAGAGCCCGCCATGAGAGAAGCCGTCGACACCGGCATTCCGCCGACCAAATCGCCGTTGGAATGGGCTGTTCAAGCCGACGGCAAGCTCTATACCGCGCTGATCGCCACCAAGCCGGATGGCAGCCAGGAAACCGGCGACATCAGCGCGCAAACCACGCGCACGCTCGACAATCTGAAGCAAGTTCTGGCCGCCGCCGGCGGCAGCATGGATGACGTGGTGCAGGTGCTGATCTATCTCACCGACGGCTCCGACGCGGCCGCCATGAACGCGGTCTACCGCACCTATTTCGAGCCGCCCTATCCCAACCGGGCCACGGTGGTGGTCGCGGCACTTCTGATACCGGGCGCCAATATCGAGATCGTCGCCCACGCCCATATCGGCGTGCGCCAATCATCAAATTGAATTGAATGGCGCACCGCCCACGCATTCAGTAGCGTTACCGGGCGGGTGACAAGAAAAACGCGAAGGGGAAACGAGATGGACATCTCCAAAATCAAAGCGCTCACATTCGATACCGGCGGCACGATTCTCGATTGGCATACCGGCTTCCGCGATTCCCTCGCCGCGCTCGGCGAAAAATACGGCGTCGAGGCCGATTGGGCGGCGCTCGCTAACGATATGCGCCGCGGCTCTCTCGGCCGCATGCTCAATCTCGGCAAGGATGGCCCGCCCACTTACAATTTCGACGGCGCCCACGCCGCGGCTCTGGATGATGTCCTGAAGGAGAACGGGCTCGACGCCGCCACGCCGGAGGAGCGTCGCGCCATCTGGTGGGACAAGGTGCACAGCTTGCAATGCTGGCCCGATTTCCCCGCCGTGCTGCCCAAACTCAAAGAAAAATATATCTGTGCGTCGTTCACCATTCTCTCGTTCCGCATCGTCATCGACACGGCGCGGCAAAACGGCATTTCCTGGGATTCGGTGATCTCCTGCGAGGCCTTCGGCAAATACAAGATCCTCCCGGAGGCCTATCAGACGGCAGCCAAACTGCTGCAATTGGAGCCGCATGAGATTTGCATGGTGGCGTGCCACAATTTCGATCTCGATGCCGCCAAAGGGCAAGGCTACAACGCCGCCTTCGTTCGCCGGCCCGACGAATGGGGCCCGGCCGGCCCGCCCGATCCGACGGCCAACCCGATCCACGACATCATCGTCGACGGTTTCCCCGAGTTGGCCGGCGAACTCGGCGTAAAGGTCTGAGCGGGCGGCTGGCTTCCGATGAACAAGGCGTTCACCAAGGAAACCGAGGCGGAAGAGGCGCTGCCCGAATTCGTCGATGCCCTGCCGCCCGGCATGAAGAACTACATGACGCCGGAGGGTGCGGAACGGCTTAAGGACGAGCTCGTGAATTTGCGCGACGTCGAGCGGCCCAAGCTGGCCGCCGCCAAGGAAGATGCGCCGGCCAAGAAGCGGCTGCGCGAGGTCGATCAGCGCATCCTGTTCATCGCCCAGCGCCTGCAAATCACCGAAGTGGTCGATCCCAGCCGCCAGAAGAACCGCGACGAGGTTTATTTCGGCGCGACCGTCACCTATGCCGATGGCGCCGGCGCCGAACACACGCTGCGCATCGTCGGCGTCGACGAAGCGCGCACTGAGCAGGGCGAAGTCAGTTGGGTCGCCCCCATCGCCCGGGCGCTCAACGGCGCCGGCGAGGGCGATATGGTGAAACTGTTCAGCCCCTCCGGCATCGAAGAGCTCGAAATCCTCAAAGTCGAATATCTCTGAAGCGGATTTTGCCGCAGCAGAGAAACATGCTATGCCCGTCGCCTCGCGAACAGGGGAGAGAATCGCATGCGCATCGGCGCCGTTTATCCGCAGATTGAAGTCGGCGGCGATCCCGGCGCGGCCAAGGCGTTCGCCGTGGCGGTCGAGGAGCTTGGCTACGATCATATTCTCGCCTTCGATCATGTCGTCGGCGGCAATCCCGAAAGCCATGATCTGAACGGCATCTATTCGCATCACGATTCCTTTCTCGAGCCGCTGATCTGTTTCGCCTATATGGCGGCGGCGACCGAGCGTATCGAATTTATCTCCGGCATTCTGATTGCGCCGCAGCGCCAGACGGTGCTGATCGCCAAGCAGGCGGCGACGCTGGATTTCCTTTCCGGCGGCAGGCTCCGCCTCGGCATCGGGGTGGGCTGGAACGATGTCGAATATGAGGCGCTTGGCGCCGATTTCACCGTCCGGGGAAAACGCTCCGAGGAGCAGATCGAGCTGCTGCGCCGGCTCTGGACCGAGCCGCTGGTAACCTTCCATGGCAAATGGGACCGCATTACCGACGCCGGCATCAATCCGCTTCCCAAGCAGCGCCCGATCCCGATCTGGATCGGCGGCCATAAAGACATCGCCGTGCGCCGTGCTGCGCGCATCGCCGATGGCTGGCTGCCGCTGTTCCCGCCGAGCGAGCGCGGCGCCGCCAAGGTCGCCCAGTTCAAGCAATATTGCGCCGATGCCGGGCGCGACATGGCGGATATCGGCATCGAGAGCTGGATCAATGTCGGCGGCTATGACGACGGCTTCGGCGACCAGTGCCAAAGCGAGGAAAGCTGGCACGAATGGGCCAACGGCTGGCAGGCGCTCGGCGCCACCCATATGAGCGTCAACACGATGAAATCCGGCTACACCAGCATCGACCAGCACATCGAAAAACTGGCCCAATTCATGTCGGTCATGTCCGGGCTACAAGGCTCATAACCGGGAGAGGGGAAAGGAAATGCCCAGTTTCGATATCGTTTCACGCACCAACTTGCCCGAAGTCGACAACGCGCTGCAGGGCGCCAGCCGCGAAATCTCCACGCGTTACGATTTCAAAGGCAGCCAATGCAGCGTTGAGCGCACTGAGTCCGTCATCACCATCCGCGCCGATGATGAATTCAAGCTGAAACAGGTGCAGGAGCTGATGAAGGGCCATATGGGCAAGCGCAAGGTGAACATCGCCGCCTTCGATTTCGCCAAGCCCGAAGACGCCTCAGGCAATAGCTTGCGCCAGTTGGTCACCATCAAACAGGGCATCGACCGCGATTTGGCGCAACAGATCGTCAAGGCGGTGAAGGGCGCCAAGCTCAAGGTGCAAACCGCGATACAGGGCGACGAGCTCCGCGTCTCGGGCAAAAAGCGCGACGATTTGCAGACTGTCATCCAGCTGGTCAAAGACCTCAAAATCAAGCAGCCGCTGCAATATGTGAATATGCGCGACTGAGCGCTTCCCGAAATCCTGCTGTAGCGGTTAAGCGCCGACCGCCGGCGCGACAGACTCGCCCGCCGGCGCCAGGGTGAAGCCCGTATAACCCTCGGCGGCAATATCGTCGCAGATCTCGCGGTAAGCGCCGACGCCGCCGACATAAGGATAGATGACGCGCGGTTTGCCCGGGATGTTGGCGCCGACATACCAGGAGTTGGATTCGAAGAAGAGTGTGCCGTCCGCCAACTCGGTGACGTGATCCATCCACTTGTCTTCGGCTTCGGGATCCGCCTCGATGGTGGCGAGATCATGCGCCTCCATGTAGCCCATGCAATCGGCGATCCATTCGATGTGCTGCTCGATCGAGGTCATCATGTTGCTGAGAACCGACGGACTGCCGGGGCCGGTGACGGTAAAGAGGTTGGGGAAGCCGGCCACCGCGAGCCCGAGATAGGTGCGCGGGCCATCCGACCATTTTTCCTTAAAGCCGATGCCGCCATGGCCGCGGATATCGATGTTGAGGAGGGCGCCGGTCATGGCGTCGAAGCCGGTCGCAAAAATGATGGCGTCGAGCTCGTATTCTTTGCCGCCGGCCTTCAGGCCGTGCGGTGTGATCTCTTCGATCGGCGCCGCTTTCACGTCGATCAGGCTGACATTGGCGCGGTTGTAGGTTTCGTAATAGTCGCTATCGACGCAGAGTCGTTTGGTGCCGAACGGATGATCGGTCGGGCACAGCAATTCCGCGACCGCAGGGTCGTCGACCCGCCCGCGGATCTTTTTATGCGCGAATTCGACGGCAAAAACATTCGCCTCCCGGCTGGTGATGAGATCGGCAAAGCTCCCGAGAAAATTAAACGAGCCCTGGCCCCAGCGCCGTTCGAATTCGGCCTCCCGCGCCTCGGGCGTGAGATCGAGTGCCGAGGTTTCCGAGAATTCGAAGATATCGCCGATGCGGGATGCGCGGGCGCGCTCGCGAAGTTCCTGATGGCGCGTCTTCCACATGTGCACGACATTCGCGTCGAGCGGGCCATGGAATGCCGGAACGCTGAAATTGGGTGTGCGTTGAAAGACCGTGAGGTGAAGCGCCTCGGCGGCGATCACGGGGATGGATTGGACGGCGGACGAACCGGTGCCGACGATGCCGACCCGCTTGCCGGTGAAATCGATCTCTTCGTGTGGCCAGCGGCCGGTGTGGTAGGTCTCGCCTTCGAAGCTGTCCAAGCCCTTGAAATCTGGCTGGGCCGGGGTCGAGAGACAGCCCGTTGCCATGATGCAGTATTTGGCCGAGATCGTTTCGCCGCGGTCGGTCTCTATCGCCCAGCGGTTGGATGTGTCGTCGAACGCAGCAGCAGTGACGCGCGTCTCGAACTGCATGTCCCGCCTCAGATCGAATCGCTCCACGACATGCGCGATATAGCGGAGGATCTCCGGTTGCTTGCCGTAGCGCTCCGTCCACGTCCACTCGCGCTGCAAGTCGTCGGAGAAGGAATAGGAGTAGGTCATGCTCTCGACATCGCAGCGCGCACCGGGATAGCGGTTCCAGTACCAGGTCCCGCCGACGTCGGCCGCGGCCTCGATCACAAGCGCCCTCAGCCCAAGCTCGCGGCAGCGCTTCAGCATATAGATGCCGGAAAATCCGGCGCCGACGATCAGCGCATCGACATCGGTTCTCGGCATCGCTCGGCTCCTACGCCGTCCCGAACGCTTGGCGGAGCGCCGCGCAAGCCGTCGCTTGCGCCTTGGCGGCGATATCCATGCGCCCCGTGGCCGTCCAGAATCCGTGGATGTGGCCCTCATAGTTGCGATAGTCGGTCGGCACGCCGGCGGCTTTGAGCTTCTCGGCATAAGCCACGCCATCGTCGTAGAGCGGATCATGGCTCGCCGTCATTACCAGCGCCGGCGGCAAGCCGCTCAGATCGTTGGCGCGGAGCGGCGCCGCCCTGAGGTCCGACTTCTCGCCATCATCGTTGAAATAACAATCGAAGAACCAAGCCATGGCCTCGGCGGTCAACACATAGCCGTCGCCAAAGCTCTTGTAGGACGGCCGGTCCTCGCGCGTGTCGGTGACCGGATATACCAGAAGCTGGAAGACGAGCGCCGGGCCACCTTGGCGTTTCGCCTGCTGGGCGGTGACCGCGGCGAGACATCCGCCCGCGGAATCACCGCCGACGGCAATGCGCGCCGCATCCGCGCCGATCTCAGCGGCGTTGGCGGCAACCCATTCGAGCGAGGCCCAGGATTCGTCGGTCGCCACCGGAAACTTATGCTCGGGCGCCTTGCGGTAGCTGACACCGATGACAATGCAGCCGGCGCCCTGGCACAGCGCGCGGCACACATTGTCGTGCGTATCGATGCTGAGCACGACATAGCCGCTGCCATGGTAATTGATGTAGACCGGCAGCAGCGTCCCAGGATCGCTACCCTCGGGCCAATAGATTCGGATGGGGATCGGACCGTGCGGCCCGGGAATGTCGCGGTTCTCGACGCGCCCAACCTCCGGCACAGCACCCTGCAAGCCGAGCACCAGATCATGGAAATCGGCGCGCACATCGGCGATCGGCCGGTCCCACAGGGACTGAGCGTCGGACTCTGCCGCGGCGGTGTTGAATTCGTCGACAAATTCCTGAACCTGCGGATCAAGCTGCATGATTGTCTCCCGTCGGCCGCCAAACCGAAACGGTAGCATTCAGGGTGGTCGATGGCGAGCGTGAAGATACGGCCTTGCCCGGCCCTGTTATCGGCCCGCTCGGTCAATCCTGGCCATCATTCCTCGCCGCCGGATACCATCAGGCGGGCGAGGCGCTCGGCGTCATAGTCGCGCTCGATGCGGGCCGCCGCTACGTCCGCCGCCGCGTCGAGATCGGCGCCGCAGGGCTCCGGTGCGCCTTTGCGCCAGCCTTCGAGATAATCGTCGGTGCCGTGCGCGCCGCATTCCATCGCTGCCGCGTCGATCGCTTCCTGAAAGCGCGGCGAAAGTTCGCGCCGGGCATTGGCGCGCCCCGCCTTGGCGATCACCTGGGCCGGAATATCGCGCCAATACATGATTGCCAGCTTGCCTTCGGCCATGCTTTTGGTTCCCTTCTATCCCCTGTAGGATCGCAAGGCACCGCTTCTCGTTGAAAGGAATACGCCATGACGATCACACGCATCAAGCCCGGGCCGCGCATGAGCCAAACTGTCGTTCACGCTCATACTGTTTATACCGCCGGCCAGGTGGCCGATGACAGCAGCGCCGATGTCGCCGGTCAGACGCGCCAGGTGCTGGCCAAGATAGACAGCCTCCTTGCCGAAGCCGGTTCGGATAAATCGAAAATTTTGAAGGCCACCATCTGGCTCGCCGATATTTCCAAATTCAGCGAGATGAATTCGGTATGGGACGCCTGGGTCGATACCGACAATCCGCCGGTGCGCGCCTGCGTTGAAAGCAAACTGGCGGTTCCCGAGCTCAAGGTCGAGATCCAGGTCGAGGCGGCGAAATAGCGCCTTAAAGCTCCGCCGAGACGCCCATGCGCGGCGGCTGGCTGTCGGCCCGAGTACCGGCGCGGAGCACCTTATAGCCATATCCCGAATCGCCGTCGTCGCTGATGAATATCTGGTTGCTGAACACCGTATCCCAGGCGCCCTCAACGATGGCGTTGTCGGGCACGACGGCGAGCGGGCGGTAAGCATGCGCCTCCTGGCCCGGCAGGAACGGCGAATTGTCCACGGCATTGTAGGAACAATGGATGATGGTGCGCGGCCGGTCGCTGGTGTTGGAACCCGACGCATGCAGCAGGTTGCAGTGGAAATAAACCGCATCGCCCACGTCGAGATGCCATTCCACCCGCTCTAAATGTTTGAGCGCCTGTTCGAGCCGCGCCTGATCGACGCCGCTGGCCTCGCCCTTGCGGCCATGCTCGATGCGGCCAAGCTTGTGCGATGCCTTCACCACCGACATGCAGCCGTTTTCGGTGGTGTTTTCGTCGACCGCGATAGCCACCGTGAGCATGTCGGGGCGGAGCACGCCCTGGTGATACCAATAACCGTAATCCTGGTGCCAGTCCCAGGTGCCAGCGCTGCCGGGCTGTTTCATCGAAAGTTTCGAATGCCAGTGGTAGGGCGCGCCGCCGAGGAGTGTCTCGGCCGCCGTCACCACGCGCTCGAGGCGCGGGATGACGCCGACCAGATCGTTGCTGAGCTCGGTATAGGGCACCACCTCCTGAGCGTTGCCTTGGCTGTCGGCAAGCGCCATCAAAGCGCCGCCGAGGGTGGGATCGGCATGGCAGGCGCTCCGCAAGGGTTCGATCTCCGCCGCCGAGAAAAAGCCCGGCAGACGGACATAGCCGTCCGCCCGATATAGCGAGATTTCCGCCTGGCTCAGTTTCCGCATGGCATAGCCTTTCGTCGGTTCGATGCTGCCGAACGTGCCATCAGCCGGCGAAGCGGTGTTCCGGCAAGCCGCGCACGCCCAGGCCGGTAACCTTAAACAAGTTGCCCGCCGCCGCCGGCAGGCCGGCATCGCCGCCGGGGAAATACTCTCGCACGCTGGGCC
>PTKB01000076.1 GCA_002937555.1 Alphaproteobacteria bacterium MarineAlpha10_Bin2
CTCCCCCCTGTTTTTGCACGATAAGAATAAGTGTCAAGTATAATTATTCGTAATAGTCATATTAATTCGCGCGCCAATCCAAATATCCCCGCAAAATGGCGGATTTGCCTTGCGCCGGACGCGCCGCTCCGACATAGTCAAGTGCTTCTCGGGGGGGAGCCCTAACGGCTGAGAGGTTGGCGTCGCCAACGACCCCGAAACCTGATCCGGTTAATGCCGGCGTAGGAACTGGGAATTTGCCGCAAAATCCTCCTCTCACCACTCCAATACCGCCGTCTCCCGCCATTTCTATCTCCGGCGTGAGCCTCCGCTATTCCGGCGCTTATCTCTTCGAAAATATGCATTTAGAGCTCCCGGCGGGCCGTTGCAGTGCGCTGCTGGGACCAAGCGGCGTCGGCAAGAGCAGTCTGTTGCGCCTGATCGCCGGTCTCGAAGCGTTCGAAACCGGCGGCAAAGTCCGATTCCGCGCGAACGGCCAGGAATTGCCCGCCAACATCGCCTATATGGCGCAGCAGGATTTGCTGCTGCCGTGGCTCGACGCGCTTCGCAACGTCATGCTGGGTGCGCGCCTGCGCGGGCAAAGGCCGGACCCAGCCCGCGCCCGGGATTTGCTCGCCCGCGTCGGCTTGGCGGATCAGGAAAAAGCCATGCCGGCGACCCTTTCGGGCGGGATGCGCCAGCGCGTCGCCCTCGCCCGCACGCTGATGGAGGAGCGCCCGGTGGTGCTGATGGACGAGCCGTTTTCCGCCCTCGATGCGATCACCAGGTTGCGTCTGCAGGAACTCGCCGCCGAACTGCTGCGCGGGCGCACCATCCTGCTCGTCACCCATGACCCGCTCGAAGCGCTCAGAATCGGCGAGCGCATCTTCATCATGTCTGGCCGCCCGGCGCTGCTTAGCGAAGTGCCGCCGCCCGCCGGCGATACGCCGCGCGACCCGGGCGATGCCGAATTTCTCGGCCACCATGCGGAATTGCTGCGCCGGCTCCGTGCCGCGGATACGCAGCCATGATGCGCTTTCTACGCCCGCTCATCATCACCGCCGGCCTGGTGCTGCTGTGGCAGATCATCGTCTGGCTGACCGACGCGCCGCATTTCATTCTGCCGGCACCGGCGCGCGTCGCCGAAGCCTGGTGGGCGCATCACATGACAATTCTCGGTCATGCCGGGGTGACGCTGCTGGAAATCGCGCTGGGCCTTCTGTGCGGCGTCGCGCTCGGTGTCTCGAGTGCCCTCACGCTGTCCTATTTTGGCCCGGCGCGGCGCTGGCTGCTGCCGGTCTTGGTCGCTTCGCAAGCGGTGCCGGTGTTCGCGCTCGCACCTATCCTGGTGCTGTGGCTGGGCTACGGCATCGCCTCCAAGGTGGCGATGGCCACACTGATCATCTATTTCCCGGTCGCCGCCAGTTTCTTCGACGGCCTGCGCCGCACCGAGCCGGGCTGGACCGATCTCGCCCGCACCATGGGCGCCGGGCGCTGGGCGATGCTCACCAAAATCCGCGTGCCCGCCGCCCTGCCCGCACTCGCCTCTGGCCTTCGCGTCGCCACCGCCGTCGCGCCGATCGGCGCGGTGGTCGGCGAATGGGTCGGCGCCAGCGCCGGCCTTGGCTATCTCATGCTGCACGCCAACGGGCGGATGCAAACCGATTTGATGTTCGCCGCCCTGCTCACCTTGGCGTTCTTCGCTGTGATTATATATTTCATCGTCGACAACGGGTTGCGCCGGGCCTTGCCCTGGCAGCCCGATAAATTGCCGGCGCAACAACAGGAGTAACCCCGCCATGTTCCGCATTTTCCTTCGCCTGGCCGTGCTGCCCATTGCATTCGCCATTATGTTGGCAGCGCAGAGCGCTCAGGCGAACGACAAGCTCACTCTGCTGCTCGATTGGTTCGTCAATCCGGACCATGCGCCGATATTTGTCGCCCAAGAGCGCGGCTATTTCGCCGCGCGCGGACTCGACGTCGAGATAATCGCGCCCGCCGATCCCAACGATCCACCCAAGCTGGTGGCCGCCGGCCGAGCGGATATCGCCGTTTCCTATCAGCCGCAGCTTCATGTCCAGGTGGCGGCGGGGCTGCCGCTGACTCGCTTCGGCACACTGATCGCAACACCTTTAAATACCTTGCTCGTGCTTGAAGACGGCCCGGTAAAATCGATTGCCGATTTAAAAGGACGTAAAATCGGGTTTTCCGTCGGCGGCTTCGAGGATGCGCTGCTCCGTGCCATGTTGGCGCGCCATGGCCTAAGTCTCGACGACATCACCCTGGTGAACGTCAATTTTTCGCTCTCGCCGGCCCTGCTTTCCGGGCAGGTTGATGCGGTGATCGGCGCCTACCGCAATTTTGAGCTCAACCAAATGGATATCGAAGGCTATAGGGGCCGCGCATTCTATGTCGAGGAGCACGGCGTGCCGAGCTATGACGAATTGATCCTGGTGGCCAATCCGGAGCATATGGACCGCGCCGTCCTGCGCCGCTTTCTCGATGCCCTGGAGGACGGCGTGCAGTACCTCGTCAACCATCCGGAAGAGAGTTGGAAGCTATTCATCCGGGGACGCAGCGAATTGGACGATGAACTTAACCGGCGCGCCTGGCGCGACACGTTGCCCCGCTTCGCGCTCCGTCCCGCCGCGCTCGATCGCGCGCGTTATGCCCGCTTCGCCCGCTTCATGCAGGAACAGGGGCTGATCCCGCAGGCTCTTTCCGTCGCCGAATACGCCACCATATTAGAATGATCCATATAGTCTGTAGCCTGTTTTAAAGGCATAATTGGGCCGCGAATCGAGCCGATACCGTTGATCTATAGGCGTTTCGCGGAAGCAACCATTGCGGAGGAAAAATGTTGCACGCGGTCGGCCTGTTCGCGGTGCTGTTCGGCACCTGGGTAATCCTATCCGGCCATTTTACCCCCTTTCTCCTCATCTCCGGCGCGGTCTGCGCCGCACTCACGGTTGCGATTACGCTGAGGATGGACCTCTTGGACCGCCGCCGCGATTTTCTTGGCCGGGTGTGGCGCCTGCCGTTTTACTGGTTGTGGCTGGCTGGGCAGATCATCCTGTGGGCGCTGATCGTCTCGCGTAAAGTTCTGGCGCCGCGGCTCGATATCGATCCGGTGCTGGAGCGCGTTCCGAGCAGCCAGCGAAGCGACCTTGGCCGGGTGATGTACGCCAACTCCATCACCCTCACCCCCGGCACCCTCTCGACCGATGTGCGCGAAGGCGAAATCGAGGTGCACGCCCTCACCCAGGCGGCGATGGAGGATCTGAAGTCGGACGACATGGACCGCCGGGTGAGTGCGACGGAAGCCGCGCCCCACAAACCTGCCGAGCCGACGGAGGGCGAGCGGTGATGTTTCTCGCCGCCGCCGCTGCCCTGATCGCCGCAATGGTTCTGGCGCTGGCCCGCGCCTTCGCCGGGCCCACCGTCTATGACCGCATCCTGGCGGTGAACCAAATCGGCACCCAGACGGTGCTGCTCATCGCCGTCATGGGCTTCATCTCCGGTCGGCCGGATTTCCTCGATATTTCGCTGCTCTACGCGCTGATCAATTTCGTCGCCACGATCGCGGTGCTGCGTTACGTCAAGCGCGACCGGGCGCGGGCGGACAAACAATCGTGATCCTCGAAATAATCAGTTGGATCTCGATCGCTATCGGTGCGTTTTTCGTGCTCGTCGGCGGCATCGGCATTTTGCGCATGCCCGATCTGTTCACCCGCATGCATCCCGCCGGGATTACCGATTCGGTGGGCGCCGGGTTTATCTTGCTCGGCCTGCTACCGCAATCGGGCGATTGGCTGGTATCGGTCAAGCTGGCGCTGATCTTCGTCTTTTTGCTGTTCACCAGCCCGGTCGCCACCCACGCGCTTGCCCATGCCGCTCTTCTCGACGGCCTAAAACCATGGACGAAGGCGCGCGACAAGACGCGCGACAAGGACGGCGCGCCATAGACCTCTATCTCAACATAATCCTGCTGGTCTTCGTCGCCGCCACCGGCATCGCTGCGGTGTGGCTGCGCAACTTGCTTGCCTCGGCCATGGTGCTCGGCATTTACAGCCTGCTCATGGCTGGGCTTTGGGTGGTGCTCGACGCGGTCGACGTCGCCTTTACCGAAGCCGCCGTCGGCGCCGGCGTTACCACGGTGCTGATGCTGCTTGCCATCGCGCTCACCGGGCGTGAGGAAAAGCGCGTCCGCACGCGGCCGTGGCTGCCGCTCGCCGTCTCGCTCGGCGCCGCCGGTTTGCTGGTTTACGCGACCCTCGGCATGCCGGATTTCGGCGCTGCCGACGCACCGGCGCAAACCCATGTGGCGCCATATTATTTGGAACGCGGCGAGGCGGAGACCGGCGTACCCAATGTGGTGACCGCCGTGCTGGCCAGCTACCGCGGCTTCGACACGCTCGGCGAAGTCACGGTGATCTTCACCGCCGGCATGGGCGTTCTGGTGTTGTTGGGGAGCGCCACCCGGCGGCGGCGGAAAGCGCCGACGTCCGCCAAGGAGGATTCGGCGTGAGCGATTTCCTCGTCCTCAAGGTGATGGCGAAGCTGCTCATCCCGTTCATCTTGCTGTTCGGTTTCTACGTGCAGATGCACGGCGATTATGGCCCCGGCGGCGGCTTCCAGGCCGGCGTCATCGTCGCCGCCGCGTTCATCCTCTATGCCATTGTTTTCGAGATTGGGACGGCGCGCCGCGTGGCGCCGATGGCGGTGCTGGTCACGATCGCCTGCTTGGGGGTGCTGCTTTATGCCGGGGTCGGCGTCGCCAATCTCGTCTATGGCGGGCGCTTTCTCGAATATGGCGTGCTCGCCCATGAGCCGGCGCATGGCAACCATATCGGCATTCTGATCGTTGAAATCGGCGTCGGCATGGCGGTTGCCGCGGTGATGATGATCATCTTTTTCAGCTTTGCCCGGCGGCGCTGAGGCAGAAGGGCGCGAGGCCGGAATGGACATCCTTACCCATTTTAATTATTGGGCCGCCATCGCTCTGGCGACAATAGGCCTCTACGCCGTGGTGGCGCGCCACAATCTGATCAAGAAATTGATCGGCCTCAGCCTGTTTCAGACGGCGGTGTTTCTGCTCTTTATCACGATCGGCAAGGTGACCGGCGGCACGGCGCCGATCCTCGATGCCGCCTACAGCCTCTATTCCAACCCGCTACCGCATGTCTTGATTCTCACCGCCATCGTGGTTTCCGTCTCGACCCTGGCGGTCGGGCTGGCGCTCGCGATTGCCATCAAGCGCGACTATGGCACGGTCGAAGAAGACGAGATTCACGATGCCGACAGCGCTGCGGGAACCGGTGGAGAAGAATGAACGCCGGCCACCTTCCCATCCTGCAGGTCGCGCTGCCGCTGATCGCCGCGCCGCTCTGCGTGTTGTTGCGCCGGCCCGCTTTCGCCTGGGCCTTCACCACCTTGGTGAGCTGGGCGCTGTTGGCGATGTCGATTCTGCTCTTGATCCGGGTCATGGCGGACGGCGTCATCTCCTACCGTCTTGGCGGTTGGGCGCCGCCGTTCGGCATCGAATACCGGCTTGATGCGGTCAACTGCTTCGTGATTCTGGTGATCTCCGCGGTCGCCGCCGTGGTGACGCCCTATATGCGCCAAAGCGTCGCCCGCGAGATCACCGCGCCCCGGCACAATCTGTTCTACGGCGTTTATTTGCTGGCGCTGACCGGCCTGCTCGGCATCGCAGCGACGGGGGATGCGTTCAACATTTATGTGTTCATGGAAATCTCGTCGCTCGCCTCCTATGTGCTGATCGGCCTCGGGTCCTCACGGCGCGCCCGCGCGGCGGCGTTTCAATATCTCATCATGGGAACCATCGGCGCGACGTTCCTGCTGATCGGCATCGGTCTTCTCTACATGATGACCGGCACGCTCAATTTGGCGGATCTGTCGCTGCGCGTGGCCGAAGTGCCGGACATGCGCCCGATTTACGCAGCCTTCGCCTTCATCACCATTGGCGTGTTGATCAAGCTGGCGCTGTTTCCGCTCCATATCTGGCTGCCCAACGCCTATACCCACGCGCCTTCCGCCGTCTCCGCCTTTCTCGCTGCCTCGGCGACCAAGGTCGGCGCCTATGTGCTGCTGCGCTTCGTCTTTACCCTGTTCGGCCCGGAGTTTTCTTTCGAGCGCATGCCGCTGATGGAAATCCTCATGCCGCTGTCGCTGATCGCCATTTTGGTTGGCTCGGGTGTGGCCATATTCCAGCATGACTTGAAGCGCCTCTTTGCTTATTCCAGCATCGGCCAGATTGGCTATATTGCGCTCGGCATCAGCTTCGCCTCCACCAGCGGGCTGACCGGGGCGATCGTGCATATCTTCAATCACGCCATGATGAAGGGCGGAATTTTTCTCGCGCTCGGCTGCATGATGTACCGCACCGGTTCGGTCGAATTGAGCGCCCTGCATGGCCTCGGCCGGCGCATGCCGTTCACCATGGCGGCGCTGATCATCGGCGGCTTGGGTCTGGTCGGCGTGCCGCTCACTTCCGGCTTCGTCAGTAAATGGTATCTCGTGCAGGCCGCGCTCGAAGCCGATTTGTGGCCGGTGGCGCTGTTGATCCTGCTCGGCTCGCTCGTCGCCCTGATTTATGTCGGGCGGGTGATCGAAGCGGCCTATTTCCGCCCGCCGCCGCCCGGCGCGCCGGCGGTGCGCGAGGCGCCTTGGCAGATGTTGATCCCGACCTGGATTCTGCTCGCCGCTTCGCTCTATTTCGGCGTCCATACCGATATCACCGTCAGCGTCGCCGAGCGCGGGGCGGAGATGCTGCTGGGGCTCCCGGCATGAGCGGCGGCGCGCTCATTCTGCTCGCCTTGGCGATCCCCATCGGCGGCGCGCTTCTGCTCTGGGTGGTCGGGCGCACGCCGTTCTTACGCAATGAAGTTTCGCTGGTGACGTCTTGCGGCCTGTTGGCTGCCGTGGCCGCGCTGACGCCTTCTGTCCTGGCCGGCGCCAGGCCGGCGATTAGCCTGTTCGAGTTCGCGCCCGGTCTTGCGTTTGCTTTCGAGGTCGAGCCCCTCGGCATGCTGTTCGCCCTGCTCGCCTCGTTTCTGTGGATCGTCACGACGATTTATTCGATCAGCTATCTCAGCGCCAATGGCGAGCCGCACCGGACACGGTTTCATATTTGCTTCGCGCTGGCCCTGGCGAGCGCCGTCGGCATCGCCTTTGCCGGCAACATGCTCACCCTGTTCTTTTTCTATGAAGCGCTCACTCTGTGCACCTATCCCTTGGTCGCCCATAGCGGCACCGAGGAAGCGCGCCGCGGTGCGCGGCGCTATCTAGCGATCCTGCTCTCGACCTCGATCATGTTGCTGTTGCTCGCGGTCCTCTGGACCTGGGTCGCGGTGGGCACGCTCGATTTTCGCGCCGGCGGCATTCTCGCCGGACAAGTGTCCGAGTCCGTCATGGCGGTGCTGTTGGTGCTCTACGTCTTCGGCGTCGGCAAGGCGGCGCTGATGCCGTTCCACGGCTGGCTGCCAGCGGCGATGGTGGCGCCGGCGCCGGTCAGCGCGCTTCTCCATGCCGTCGCCGTGGTCAAGGCGGGGGTGTTCACCATCGTCAAGATCGCGCTCTATATTTTCGGTCTCGACGCGATACGCGATTTCGCCAGCGGCGAGTGGCTGCTCTATGTCGCCGGCGCAACCATCCTAATCGCCTCGCTGATTGCGCTGCGTCAGGACAATCTCAAACACCGCCTCGCCTATTCGACCGTGAGTCAGCTTTCCTACGTCGTGCTCGGCGTCGCCATCGCCAACGCCCATGCGGTGATGGGCGCCTCAATGCATATCGCCATGCACGGCTTCGCCAAGATCACGCTTTTCTTCTGCGCCGGCGCCATCTACACGGCGGCGGGCAAAACTCATATCAGCCAGTTGGATGGGATCGGCCGGCGTATGCCGGTGACCATGGGCGCGTTTGCGGTGGGCGCGCTGGCGCTGATCGGCCTGCCGCCGTTCGCCGGCGCCTGGAGCAAATATTACCTGGTGCTGGGATCGCTCGACGAAGGCGACTATGCCGTGCTTGCGGTGCTGCTCGTGAGCTCGCTCCTGAACGCGCTTTATTTCTTGCCCATCGTTGTGCGCGCCTTTTTCCCGACCGGTGGTGAGCCGCGGCCGGTCGCCGGCGGCATTGCCGAAGCACCTAAGCTGCAACTGGTGGCGATCTCGATTACCGCGCTCGGCACGGTGGCGCTGTTTGCCTATCCGCAATTCCTGTTCGATCTGCTCAGGCCCCTGGTCGGGATGTGAGGGCGCGCACATGAGCAACAAAGCCTGGATCGAGAAACGCAAGAATGTGGTGTTGATGGTGCGCATCTTCCTTGCCGTCAGCATCGTGTTGCTGCTGCTCGACCTGGTGATCCATCGCCACGATCTGTTCAGCTGGGAGGGATGGTTCGGCTTTTACGGCTTCTACGGTTTTGTCGCCTGCGTGGCGCTGGTGTTGGCGGCCAAGGTGCTGCGCAAGCTGGTGATGCGGCGGGAAGATTATTATGACTAGCCTGCCGCCTGCCTTGATCTTCTTCGCCGGCGCGCTCCTGGTCGGACTGGCGCCGGCGCGCCTGCGCCCGGCGATGACGCTTTTGGTGCCGCTGTTCGGCGGCTGGAACCTGTGGTACGTCGCCGGGGGTGGCGGCCTGGACGTGGCACTGTTCGACACCCAACTGGAGTTGGTGCGCGCCGACAAGCTGGCGCTCTTGTTCGGCATCCTCTTTCATCTCGCCACCTTCCTCGCCTGTATCTATGCCTTCCATCTCCGCGACCGCATGCAGCAGGTCACGGCGTTGATCTATGCCGGCGGCGCGCTCGGCGCGGTGTTTGCCGGCGATTTGATTACGCTCTTTATCGGCTGGGAAATCATGGCGGTGTCGTCGGTATTCCTGATTTGGGCGCGGCGGACCCCTCGGGCCAGTTCCGCGGGCCTGCGTTATTTGATAATGCAGATATCTTCCGGCCTGTTGCTGCTCGCCGGCGCGCTGTTGCATATATCCGAGACCGGCTCGCCCGCCTTCGGCGCCATGGGGCTGGGTTCGCTCGCCGGCATTCTCATCTTCACCGCCTTCGGCATCAAATGCGCCTTTCCCTTGGTGCATAGCTGGCTTACCGACGCCTATCCCGAAGCGACGCCGACCGGCATGGTGTTCTTGAGCGCCTTTACCACCAAGGTCGCCATCTACGGATTGGCGCGCAGTTTCGCCGGCGCCGAAGTGTTGATCTATATCGGCACCGCCATGGCGATGTTCCCGATCTTCTTCGCCGTGATCGAGAACGATCTCCGCCGTGTGCTCGCCTTCAGCCTCATCAACCAGGTCGGCTTCATGGTGGTCGGCATCGGGATCGGCAGCGAGTTGGCGATGAACGGCGCCGTCAGCCATGCCTTCAACGATGTGCTGTTCAAGGGGCTGCTGCTGATGTCGATGGGCGCGGTGCTGCACCAGACCGGCAAGATCAACGGCTCGGAACTGGGCGGCCTTTACAAAACCATGCCGATCACCACCGGCCTCTGCATCGTCGGCGCGGCTTCTATTTCGGCGTTCCCGCTGTTCTCCGGGTTCGTCAGCAAGTCGATGGTGATGGTGGCGGCGGCGGAAGAAGGGTATTGGATCGTCTGGCTGTTGCTGCTGTTCGCCTCCGCCGGCGTGTTCCACCATGCTGGCATAAAGATTCCCTATTTCGCCTTCTTCGCCCATGATTCCGGCATCCGCACGCGCGAGCCGCCGCTCAACATGCTGCTCGCCATGGGGCTGAGCGCGGCCCTCTGCATCCTGATCGGCGTCTATCCGAGCCTGCTTTACAGCCTCCTGCCCTGGGAAGTGCACTACGTGCCCTACACGGCCGATCATGTGCTCACCCAGTTGCAGTTGCTGTTTTTCTCAGCCTTGGCGTTCGCCTGGCTCAATCTGTCGGGTCTCTATCCGCCCGAACTGCCGTCGGTCAATCTCGATGCCGATTGGCTCTACCGCCGCCTTGGCGTCGGCATCGTGCGTCGCGCCGAACGCGTATGGATCAAAGCCGAGCGAGCCGGCGCGCGTTTTGCGCAATACGGCACCGGTGTACTGCAGCGCTCCGCGGCGCGGCATTACGGCCCGGCCAGCGTTCTCGCCCGCACTTGGAGTACCGGGTTTGCCGCGCTCTGGATCGTCGTGCTGCTGGGAATTTGCCTGATCCTCTATTATCTCTAAATCATGCCGGGCAAACCTATTCTCGCTGGTCTCCTTGTCGCGCTGATCGTGCTCGGCGCATGCGCCGCGCCATCATTGTGGCGTGCCGAGCATTACCGCGACCACCCCCTGACGGGCCGCACCTGGAATGTCGGCGAAGCCCGCTTCATCGAGCGCGCAGAATTGTTCGCCGCGCTCGCACCTGCTGATTTCATCCTGCTCGGCGAAACCCACGACAATCCCGATCATCATTTGCTGCAGGCCGAAATCGTCACAGCCCTGGCGAA
>PTKB01000077.1 GCA_002937555.1 Alphaproteobacteria bacterium MarineAlpha10_Bin2
TTGGCTTCTTCGCGGAGGCTATCGCGCGCGACCTAAATCTTCGTTAAGGCGGGTCCTTTAGCGGCGTTTGCGGTGCGGCGCGTTGGCCCGTTTCGGGCGTTTCGGCAGCTTGTCGCGGAAGCCGCCCACTTGCGCCTGGGCGCTCGCCCCGAGCAGACGGGAATCGCCGCCGGCGATGATGAAATCGAAACCGCGTTCGAAGGTCCAATTGAGCGTTTGCCCCGGGCGGATGACGGTGCCGAGTAGTTTGCTGGTCTTGCGCATTTTGCGTTCGGCACGCTCGATCGCGGCAGCCGTTTCGGGATGGGTGAGGTCGAGCATATGGCCGACACTGGCCGAGACATCGGAGGGTCCGAGAAACAGCATGTCGACGCCGTCCACCGCCGCGATTTCCTCGATATTTTCAATCGCCTCTTCGGTTTCGATCTGGCACATCAAGAGCAATTGCTTGGGCCAAGCCTCTAGATATTCGCCGAGCCGCGCGCCCCAGCGCGAGCAACGACCGGCATGCGGCGCGACGCCCCGGATGCCAACCGTCGGATAGCGGCAGGCGTCGACGGCGGCGCGCGCCTCTTCGGCGTTTTGCACATAGGGCACGATCACGCCCATCACGCCGATATCGAGCGCCCGCTTGATATAAACAGGATCGTTCCACGGCACGCGCATCATCGGCGTCGGTCCGGCCTCACCGACCGCCTGCATCAGCGAAATCGCATTGAGAAAATCGCCCGGACCATGTTCATGATCCAAAATGACGGCGTCGTAGCCGGCATTGGCCACAATTTCCGCGGCGATTGGGCTGCCCATCGAAAGCCAGGCACCGATCGCAGGTTCGCCTTTGAGAAGTTTTCTCTTGCACGTGTTCACTATCGCCATCGAACAATATCTCCAAATATCGGGTTGAGGCTCGGGCGCAGAGCCTAACACGCACCACGGTTAGCCCAAAGCCCGCCACGTTGTTTTGACGCCCGAGCGGGAGTAGGTTTCTTGTATCCGTTGGTCCAGGTGTAACAAAGGCTCACCGTGGCATATCAGATATCGCGCAGGCATCCGGGTCCGGCCGGAACGGAAGACGGCGGCTCGAATTTCGTCATTGAAGACAGCACGTCTCAGTTGGTGAGCGTCGCGGCGCGTCTGTTTGCCCGCGCGCTGCAATCGCGCTTTGCCGAGCATGATGTGAGCGCCGGACAATGGCCGTTGCTGCTCTATCTGTGGGAGCAAGACGGCCTCAGCCAAAAACAGCTCAGCCGGCGCGTCCAAATCGAGGAGCCGACCACGACGCGGACCCTCGACCGCATGGAACGCGACGGGCTGGTGCGCCGCGAACGCGACAAGAGCGACCGGCGGCGCATCAATGTCTATCTCACCGAGCGCGGCAACCTGTTGCGCGATGAATTGGTGCCTTACGCGCAAGAAGTTAATGCGCTCGCGACCCATGGCCTGTCGGAGCAAGACAAGGCCAAGATCAATTCCCTCCTGACCTATATGATCGCGCGCCTCGACTGATCCGCAACGGCCAATTAATCGGCAAGTTTACACTATGTTTAGAATCCCTCTGTTCTAATGGGTTGGCGCATATGCCCGCCGCGAAGCCACCGGCATGCGGGAAGCAACGCCCTGAGCAGAAAGGATTGGCGCCATGTTGCGAGCGATCGACGTGATCGGCGAGCCCAAGACTCCGATCGAGTTAAACTCGTTGGAGGTCGATAACACCGGCGCCGTTTTCCAGCGGGCGCCCAAGTATCCGCTGTCTTTTCATTTTACCTGGCGTGACTGCAATTTCGAAGGCTTGGTCGACCAGGTGAACGGGCAGATGACTCTTGAGTTGAGCTTGAATTTGGGTGATGTGCCGTTTAGCGCCGAAGATGCCGCGAAACGGAGTAAATGGACGGCGATAATTTGCAACACCGAAACGCCGGAGAGCGGCAATTTGCGAATCACCCGTGACAGTTCGGCGGTGCTCTCGAAAACCGTCAATTTGCCCGATATGAACGGTTTCACGGCGGACGGATTCGTGACCAATACCGCGTTGATGGTGTTGTCGCTCGCGCCCTATCTCGATTTGATCGCCCAAATCAACGACGCGGCATAAGCCGTTCGAAGCCTCAGTTCAGCACCGGCAAGGTTAGAATTTGGCCGGGAAATATCATGCCCGGGTCGAGAATTTGCGCCCGGTTAGCGCCGTAGATCTCCGAATAGTAAATGCCGCCACCATAGGCGCGTCGGGCGATCCGCCACAGGCTGTTGCCGGGCTGAACCACGACCAAGGCATCGCCCAGCAGAAGCTCTTCGGGGCGCGCCCGGCTTATCGGCGTCTCGATGCGGGCGAGAACGATTCCCGTCTCATCGACCTTGTCGATGCGCAAGCGGTGCTGGCCGGGCAGAACTTCTTCCTCGGGGCTGAGTTGCCAATCGCCTTCCGCGCTGGCCCGGGTGCTGCCGACATATTCGTCGTCCACATAAACATTTACCACGGCGTTGGGCTCGGTGCGCCCGGCCAGAGTGACGTCGCCCTCGGCATCGTAATCGACGCTGCGAATGGAGACCTCGGCCTCATCGCCGATTCCCTCGCCGCCGACTTCGGGGCTTTGCAGAATGCGGCTTGGGCCATCGCCTTCGCGCTCGACCAGAATCGCGATCACGCCCTCTTCGGCTTTCTCTGCAACCGGAGGCGCGCTTGCGGATTCGGGCTGCGTCGCCGGGCTCTCGGGCGCGGCCGGTTGCGTCGTGTCCGCAGCCTCGGCGACGAGTGTTGCGGCCTCGGCGACGGAAGTTGTTGCCTCGGCGACGGGTGTTGCTGCCTCGGCGACGGGTGTTGGGGTTTCGTCGACGGGCGTTTCAGCCTCGGCAACCGCCACCGTGGTCACAGGTTTATGCCGCGGCACCGGCACTGAAAGCACGACAACCTGCTTGGATTGCATGCGATCGCCGTTCGGCAATTCATGAACCAGGGAAAGCTCTCGATCGCCGCCTCCGAGGCTTTTCTCCGGCACCAGCACCCATTCGCCGCGTTTGTCGGCATGTACCGAGCCGAGCGGAATACCATCATCCAAAACCGTCACTTCCGCGCCCGGCTCCGCACGGCCCGCGATGACGGCCCGGCCACTCGGCGACACCCGAACCACGTCGAAACTGGGCGGCGTCACCGCCGGCGCTGGCGGCGTGGCATCGGGCGCCGCTTCGGCCGCCTCTTCGGGCGCGGCGCGCGCGACGGAGGGTTCTTCCTGTACGCGAACCGCCTCTTCCGGCTTCACCTGCTCGGTATCCCGGGCTTCTTCCTTGGGCGCGATTTTCGGCTGGTCGCTCACCGGTTGGACGGTCTCGGACTGAACACTTGCCGTCTCGGCGCTTGCGGGCTGGACAGTTTCGGATTGGGAGCTTTGCGTCTCAGCGCTTTCGGGCGCCGCATCTTGCTTGGCGGCAGGCGCGGAATTGCTATCCACGGAAGCGGTGCGGGGTGGCGCGCCGTCCTCGTCATCGCCGCCCGGGAGGAAAACGCCGAGCACAACGCCAACGATGACCGCTACCAGAACGATCAGCATCAAGGCTCTTAAGTTGCGCTTCACGGGGCCTCGCGATTCGTCGCGCGAAAAACCGAACTATACCATCAGCGCCGGGCGCAACAAGGCATCAAGGGATGGAGCTACCATTCGTCATATTCGGAACTGACGGCGCGGCGCTTGGCAGGCCGTACCGCATGGCGGATCGCCGGAACCGATTTGAGATAGGCCGCGATGGCCTGCAAATCCTCTTTGCTCAAATGGCGCAAGCCGTCTTCGATGACATCGCGCATTTCGCCTTGCACATCATCGCCGTCCGGCTTCAAGCCGCTCTGAAAAAAGAAGACGAAATCGCCTACCGACCAATCGCCGATACCGGTTTCCGTGTCCGGCGTGATATTTGGCACCGTGCCGCCGGGACCATAACGCGTTCCGGCCAGCGGCTGGGCGCGTTTCAGCCCGCCCACCATATTGCGCGGGGTGTGGCATTCGGCGCAGTGGCCGAGCACGTCGACGAGGTAGCGGCCGCGCTGTTCCACAGCCGACAATGCCGGTGCCGGTTCCGCTTCGCCGGAGGAGAAAAACAGCCAGCGCCAGGGATATATCGAAAACCGCCATGAGAAGGGAAAGCGTAATTCGTGGTCACGGTTTTCCTGGCGCACCGGCGCGGCGGTGAACAGGTATGCCTTGATATCCAGCATGTCCTGACGCCGCATGGCACTGTAAGAGGCGAAGGGAAAGGCGGGATAATAGGTCGTACCGTCAGGCGATTCGCCGTGCCGCAAAGCATGGACGAAATCTTCATCGCTCCAGGCGCCGATGCCGGTCTCGGGATCCGGCGTGATGTTGGAGGAATAGAAATTGCCGTAGGGCGATTCAATCGCGCGCCCGCCGGCCAAGAACGCGCCCTTGCCGTCTTTTTGCGTGTGACAGCTGATGCAGCCGGCGGCGCGCACTAAATATTCGCCGTGCGCCGCATCGGCCGTTTCGGCACGTGCCATTCCGGGATCGGCGGCGCTGAGCGCAATCACCGCCAGCGCCGCGTAAATCGACCAAGCTTTCAGCCGCCCAAGCGTCATTGCTCAGACGGCGGCCAAGAAAATGGGGGCGGGAGAACGCCGCCTATTTCTTTTTGCGAAATGGCTCGTGACAGCCTCCGCAAGCTTTGCCGCCCCCGCCGGCGGCCGCACCGACAGCAGCCATATCGCCGGAACCGGCAGCGGCCGCGAGCTCGTCCGCAGCCGTTTTCAAGGCATTTGCCGCACCCTCGAATTTAGCCCAATCCTGCCAGATCGACGGCAGGGCGGCGGTATCGCCGGAGCCGCTTCCTTGGGGAAAACTATCTAATATCATCGCCGCGCTGTTTGAAATCGCCTGGGCATTTGCGGCGATGTGCCCACCATAGGATGTCTCGCCCTTCAGGACGCTGAAAATGTTGGTGATGTGAGCGGCGTTGGCGACCATCACCTGCTTGCGGTACTTAATGACGTTCGCGGCGTCGTCGGCGGCCGCCACGGGCGGCGACAGCGACGTGATACCGACCGCTCCCGCGAGCAACAGCGCCAAGGTTAGTCCGGATAAGCGAAACATATTTGTCCTTCCAATATTACGCGATAAGCGAACGCTAACCGCGGCCACAGTCGGGGTAAAGCGGCTTCGCCGGTTGCCCCGATCATCTTATCGTGATTGGCGGCGGCGGCAAAATTGTTCTTCCCCGGCTGGCGCCCGGCGCTGCTGCGTTGTATGACCGGCGCATGAATCGGATCGAGGCGCTGTGCGTCTATTGCGGCTCCAGCAAAGGCAACGACGCACGCCACGCGGAACTTGCCCGCGCGCTCGGCGGCGAAATTGCGGCGCGCGGTATCACGCTGGTGTATGGCGCCGGCGGCATCGGCTTGATGACCGAAGTGGCCGATGCCGTGCTGGCTGCCAAGGGCCAAGTTGTCGGCGTCATCCCGGACCATCTGGCGCGCGCCGAAGTGCAGCATGGCGGGCTCAGCGAGACCATCCTTGTCCACAGCATGCACCAGCGCAAAGAGATCATGTTCAAACGCGCCGACGCGTTTGCCGTTCTGCCCGGCGGGCTCGGCACGCTCGATGAGTTTTTCGAGATCTTGACCTGGCGCCAGATCGGGCTGCACGACAAGCCGGTGGTGATTCTCGATTCCGGCGGCTACTGGGCGCCGCTCCGCGCGCTTCTGGATGCGGTGGTGACGGAAGGCTTCGCCCCGCCCGGGGCGCACGCGCTCTACCATGTAGCCGAAAGCGTCTCAGAGCTGTTCGAGGTCCTGGACGCCACGCCCGCGCCGGCAATCTCAAAGGTGCCGGAGCGATTTTGAAGCTGTCCGGCGGCGGGGCCTTGACCGAATAAGCGCCGGTGTTATGGTGCCGCCGCCGCATCCATTCAGTCCGTTTTCCAGCAATTCATTGCCGATATTTCCGGAGGTTTTTATATGGACAAGATCAAGGTCGCGAACCCCGTTGTGGAGCTTGATGGCGACGAGATGACGCGCATCATCTGGGAGTGGATCAAAGAGCGTTTGATCCTTCCCTATCTCGATATCGAGATGAAATATTACGATCTCGGTATGGAATCCCGCGACCGGACGGACGATCAGATTACCATCGACGCAGCGGAGGCGATCAAGCGCTACGGCGTCGGCATCAAATGCGCCACCATCACGCCGGATGAGACGCGGGTCGAGGAATTCGGCCTGAAGAAAATGTGGCGCTCGCCGAACGGCACGATCCGCAACATTCTCGGCGGCACGGTGTTCCGCGAGCCCATCGTGTGCAGCAATATTCCGCGCCTGGTGCCGGGCTGGACCAAACCCATCGTCATCGGCCGTCATGCCTTCGGCGATCAATACCGCGCCACCGATTTCGTCGTTCCGGGCGCCGGCAAGCTAACCGTCCGCTTCGAACCCGACGATGGCGGCGATGTAATCGAGCGCAACGTCTTCGATTTCCCTGGCGGCGGCGTGGCGATGACAATGTACAATCTCGACGATTCGATACGTGATTTTGCACGCGCCTGCATGGGATTTGCGCTGCGGCGCAAATGGCCACTCTATATGTCGACCAAGAACACAATCCTCAAAGCCTATGACGGACGCTTCAAGGATCTTTTCGAGGAAGTTTTCGAGAACGAGTATAAGGCCGATTTCGACTCCGCCGGGCTTACCTACGAGCACCGCCTGATCGACGATATGGTGGCGGCGGCGATGAAATGGGAAGGCGGCTACGTCTGGGCCTGTAAGAATTATGACGGTGATGTGCAGTCTGATACTGTGGCCCAGGGCTTCGGCTCGCTCGGGCTGATGACATCGGTGCTGCTGACGCCGGATGGCAACACGGTCGAGGCGGAAGCGGCGCATGGCACGGTGACGCGGCATTACCGCGCCTATCAGCGCGGCGAGGAAACCTCGACCAACCCGATCGCCTCGATATTTGCCTGGACGCGCGGGCTCAGCCACCGTGCCAAGATGGATGAGAACGATGCGCTGGCGCGCTTCGCGCAAACGCTGGAGCGGGTCTGTGTCGCGACCGTCGAAGGCGGCGAGATGACCAAGGATTTGGCGCTCCTCGTGTCGGGCGATACCAAATGGCTGAATTCCAAGGATTTTCTCGAGGCCATCGCGCGCAACCTCGAAACCGAAATGGGATTAAAATCAGGCTAGGTCGGCTAAAGCTGCTTCGATAGCCTCCAAGGCGGCGTCTGCTTTGGTTCCGTCGGGGCCGCCGGCTTGCGCCATATCGGGCCGCCCGCCGCCGCCCTTGCCACCGAGCGCCGCAGCGCCGGCACGCGCCAGATCAACAGCGTTAATCCGGTCCGTTAAGTCTTCGCTGACGCCGACCACCAGGGCGGCCTTGCCGTCGCTGACGGTCACGATGGCGCACACGCCCGAGCCCATCTTGCTTTTCAGGCCGTCGACCATGGGGCGCAATTCGCGCGGCGGCGTGCCGTCGAGGCGCTGGGGAAGATAAGCCGTGCCGCCAACGTCGCGTGTTTGCAACGCCTTCTCGCCGCCGCCGAGCGCCGCCTGCTTGCGCAACTCACGCAGCTCGCGCTCAAGCTGGCGGCGTTCTTCCAGAAGCGCTTCGATGCGCGGCGCCAGGTCGCCGGCAGTCGATTTCACCAGGCCGCTGGCTTCAGCCAGGTAGCTTTCCTGGTCGCGGGCATGGCGGCGCGCCGCTTCGCCGGTGAGCGCCTCGATGCGGCGCACGCCGGCCGCCACTGCGGCCTCGGAGACTATGGTGAACATGCCGATATCACCGGCGCGGCGGACATGGGTGCCACCGCAGAGCTCGACCGAAAAGGGCGTATCGCCAACTTGTCCCATCGAGACGACGCGTACTTCCTCGCCGTATTTTTCGCCGAACAGCGCGAGCGCGCCGCTCTCCACGGCCTCTTCCGGTGTCATCAAGCGCGTGACCAGAGGCGAATTTTCGCGTATTCGCTCATTGACTTCGGCTTCCACCGCGTCACGCTCCTCGGCGTTCATCGCTTTGGGATGACTGATATCGAAGCGCAAGCGGTCGGGCGCGACGAGCGAGCCTTTCTGGGTGACATGACCGCCGAGTTGATTGCGCAACGCCGCGTGCAGCAAATGGGTCGCCGAGTGGTTGGCGCGGAGCGCAGCACGGCGCGGCGCATCGATGGCGAGCGTCAGCGCGTCACCGATACCAAGAGTGCCGCTTTCCACGCGGCCCATGTGCACGATCAAATCGCCGACGCGCTTTTGCGTGTCGCTCACGACAAAGCGGGCGCCGTCGGCCGTGGTGATGACGCCGCTATCGCCCATTTGACCGCCGGATTCACCGTAAAACGGCGTTTGATTTACCACCAGCGCGGCTTCCGCGCCGGCCTCCGCCTCGGTGACCTGCGCGCCGTCTTTCACCATGGCCAGGATGACGCCTTCGGCGCTTTCCAAATCATAGCCGAGAAATTCACTGGCGCCGGTGTTCTCGCGGATTTCGAACCATACCCGGTCGGTTGCCGCATCGCCGGAGCCGGCCCAGGCCTTGCGCGCCTCGGCGCGCTGGCGCTCCATGGCGCTTTCGAATCCGGCCGTGTCGACATCGCGACCTTCGCGGCGCAACGCGTCTTGCGTTAAATCGAGCGGGAAGCCGAAGGTGTCGTAGAGTTGAAAGGCGACCTCGCCCGGCAGCACTTCGCCGTCGCCGAGTCCCGCTGTCGCCTGGCCCAATAGTTTGAGACCGCGCGCCAGGGTCTGCTTGAAGCGGGTTTCCTCGAGCTTAAGCGTTTCGCCGATCAGAGGCTCGGCGCGCGCTAGTTCGGGAAAAGCCTTGCCCATTTCGCCGATCAGCGTCGGCACCAGGCGCCACATCAAAGGCTCGGTGCAGCCCATCTGATGGGCATAGCGCATGGCGCGGCGCATGATGCGGCGCAGCACATAGCCGCGGCCCTCGTTCGACGGCGTTACGCCATCGGCGATGAGGAAGGCGCTGGCGCGCAGATGATCCGCCACCACGCGGTGCGACGCCTTATGCTCGCCCGTCGCCGCCATGCCGGAAAATTCGACGCTGGCGGCGATCAAGTTGCGGAACAGGTCGGTTTCGTAATTGTCATGCTCGCCTTGCAGGATGGCGGCGATGCGCTCGAGCCCCATGCCGGTATCGATGGAGGGTTTGGGCAGCTCGATGCGCTCGTCCGGCGTGACCTGCTCGAACTGCATGAACACCAAATTCCAGATCTCGACGAAGCGGTCGCCGTCTCCCTCGGCGCTATCCGGCGGGCCGCCGGCGATCTCTGGCCCGTGATCGTAAAATATTTCCGAGCACGGGCCGCACGGGCCGGTATCGCCCATGGCCCAGAAATTGTCCGATGTGGGAATGCGGATGATCCTGCTGTCGGGCAGGCCCGCCACTTTGCCCCACAAATCGAACGCATGGTCGTCTTCGGCATAGACGGTGACCAACATGCGCTTGGCGTCCAGACCGAACTCTTTGGTCACCAGGTTCCAGGCCAGCTCAATGGCGCGTTCCTTGAAATAATCGCCAAACGAAAAATTGCCCAGCATCTCGAAGAAGGTGTGGTGGCGCGCGGTGTAGCCGACATTGTCGAGATCGTTGTGCTTGCCGCCGGCGCGCACGCATTTCTGCGATGTCGCGGCGCGCTGATAGGCGCGCTTCTCGGCTCCGGTGAAGACATTCTTGAATTGCACCATGCCGGCATTGGTGAACATCAGCGTCGGATCGTTGTGCGGCACCAACGGGCTGGAGGCCACGACCTCATGGCCTTGGGTGCGGAAATATTCCAGGAAATGGCTGCGTATATCGTTGATGCTTTGCATGGCAATTCCGTGTTGAGGCCGCTCAGCCCGCCCGGCGGGCGCCTGCTATTTAAAGCGCCAGGGAGGGCCTGTCCAGACCAGGGTCCTTAGACGCGGCAACGGCCGCATGGAAATTCGTTCCACGCGGCCGCTTCAGGGTTGCCGCGTCGCGCGCGGCGGTGCCGGGCGTTACTCGCCGACCGCCTCAACGTTGTCGGTGCCGATCGCTTCGTCAGCGGCGCCGTCGCCGGACGAAGTGGTGCTCTCCTACTCCCGGTGCGGGACCCGCGACGACATTGGTAAGCCGAACGACGCGCCGCCGGCGTGCCCATGACCGCCGCTCGTCCGTGGCCCCCGGGGCTCGTCGAACTCGTCGGTCCGCTCTGGGCCTTCCTCACCGTGGCGGAAGCGCCTGCCCGCTCGGACGTCATTTTTGTCTTCGGGAGTCAGGATCTCCGCGTGGCAGGCCAGGCCGCATCGCTCTATCGTGGCGGCTACGCGCCGGTCGTGTTGGTCAGCGGCCACTACGGCCGGATGACCCGCGACGTCTTCGACCAGCCGGAGGCGTTGGTCTTCAAGGACCATCTCGTGCGCACCGGTG
>PTKB01000078.1 GCA_002937555.1 Alphaproteobacteria bacterium MarineAlpha10_Bin2
CAGCATGCGTTCGCTGGCGGCGAGACCCAAATCGAGCTCGCCGAGCTCGTCATTGACGTAGATGCGGAGCGCCTGAAAGGTGCGCGTCGCCGGATCGATGCCGCCGGCGCCGCGGCGCACCACGGCGCGAACGATATCGGCGAGCTGGCTGGTGCGCCGGATCGGCGCTTCGGCGCGTGCCGCGACGATGGCCCGCGCAATGGCGCGGGCGCGGCGTTCCTCGCCATAGTCATAGATGAGATCGGCCAGCATCTCCTGGGAGGCGCTGTTGATCACCTGTTCGGCACTCGGCCCGCCGCTCCCCATGCGCATATCGAGCGCGGCGTCGTAGCGGAACGAAAAGCCGCGCGCTGCATCGTCGAGCTGCATCGAGGAAACGCCGAGATCGAAGGCGATTCCGTCGACCTCGCGAATGCCATGCGGCGCCAGCAATTGCTGCATTTCGCCGAAGCGGCCCTGGATCAGGGTCAGGCGGCCGGGATAGCGCGCCGCCAGCGCTGCGCCTTTCTCGATCGCCGAGGGATCGCGGTCGATGGCGCAAACGCGGCACGCCGCCGCTTCCAAGAGGCCCCGGCTATAGCCGCCGGCGCCGAGGGTGGAATCGATATATATCGCCCCGTCGCGTGGCGCCAATGTCTCCAAGACTTCGGCCAGCATGACCGGTGTGTGGCCGCGCGCCGGGCGCGATGACGAACCGCCGGTCATCAGCTATCCCCCTCCGCACCACCATTCCGCGTCGCGCTGTCGAATTCGGCGGATGCGCCGGCGATGGCGTCGCCAAGGACGGATTCGCCGGCCTCGGGCTGCCAGATCTGGAACGTCTCGCCCATGCCGATGAAAGCGGCGCTGTCGCTAATGCCGGCATGCGCCATCAGGCCGCGGGTGAGGATGACCCGGCCTTCCGGATCGAAACTGAGGCGCTCCACTTGGCCGAACAACGCCATCCGCGATTTAGGTAATTTCGGTGCGAAGGGATTAGCGGTGCCGAAATTGGCGCTCAAATTCTCTAGCCAGTCGATGCCGGCGCCGTCGATGGCGGGCAAGCCCTCGGGCGAAGGGAACACGACGATTCCGGGAAAGCTCAGTCTGACGAGCTCATTGCGGAAAGACGCCGGAACGGACACCCGTCCCTTGCGGTCCACCTTATTGACGGTATGGCCGGTAAATAAAGCCAAGTCCGTGCTCCCCAAATAAAACCCTGTCCCACGCGCGTTGCCTGAAACCCGTGGACGGCGTAATTACGACGCCCAACCAAGCATTTGGGACATCATGGTATATCGTGGGGAAATTTGGACGTCAAACGATTTCAAATAAAAACAAGTCTTTGGCGGCAGGTATTAATGCAAACCACAAGAATGTTATTAGCGAAACGGCTTCTCGGCGGAACGGTTAACTGCCGCCCCTGGAGGAATTTCAAATAACCGAAACTGAATATTGTTCTTATTATGTTCCTATTGGCCGTGAAACATGCGCGCGTGATTGCGTTCGACCGCACACTGTATATTGTGATAATAAGGCATCCACCCACAATATCTAGAATACGCAAGCAAATTGCTCCAATTTCTAAATAACGCCGGGTAATGGCCGGAATTGCCGGAGAAAAAACGCCAGACGGCCTGTAAGCCGGGTTCTGTGCGCCGCAAATGGCGAACCATCTGCGGGCGATGACCATTCCTCTTGGGCGCCCGTTACCGGACGCCTCTAGCGACCGACCCGGGCGGCAACGCGGGAATCGCCTGCCCGATTCCAAAAAATCGAGCGTGCCGCCCCTATTTGGTCTTGCTCCCGGAGGGGTTTACCATGCCGCCGCCGTTGCCGGCGGTGCGGTGCGCTCTTACCGCACCCTTTCACCCTTACCCGCCGGATGCGCGCAAGCGCGCAGGCCGGACAGGCGGTTTGCTTTCTGTGGCACTTTCCCTGGGGTCGCCCCCGCCGGGTGTTACCCGGCTCCGTTTTCCCGTGGAGCCCGGACTTTCCTCCGGCCAATCCGCAAAACGAACTTACCGGCGGTCATCCGGCCGTCTGGCGGGGGCAGATTATACCGCGCGCCCGGTTTGTGCCAGCAGGTGCTGGAGAATCGCCCGGGTGGCGCCATCGGCAACGCCGTCAACGCGGGCCTGGCGGAAATGACGCTGGAAAGCACGCACAATCGCTTCGCTTTCCTCGCCGTAATGGCCGTCGATGCGGAGGCCATAGCCGAAATCGAACAGATTCTCTTGCAGCGTTTGCACATCCGGCCCCGAAGTGTCCCTGCCGAGGGCCGGCGATTGGGGCTCCGGCTCTCCGGTTGGCTGCGGCCACACGCCGATGCCGTGTTGTGCCAGTCGGGCCCAGTCGAACAATTCGCCGGGGTCCTTCTTTCTGAGCGGCGCGACATCCGAATGGCCGACCACATTGGCGGCGGGAATTTCGTGGCGTGACAGAATTTCGCCGGCAAGGGCGATCAGGGCATCCATCTGGGCGTGCGCAAACGGCCGGTAGCCGAACTCATGGCCGGGATTGATCAGCTCGATGCCGATCGAGCTGTCGTTTACCAGTTGACGCCGGCGCCAATAGCTCAAGCCGGCGTGCCAGGCGCGCATGTTCTCGGGCACCAGGCGGTAGATTTGCCCGTCTTCATCGATGCACCAATGGGTGCTGACTTTGGCCGCCGGATCGCGCATGCGCTCGAGCGCGGCTTGGGCGCTCATCATGCCTGTATAATGCAGCACCAATATGTCGATCGCTCCCGCTTCGTCGGGGCGCGCGTCCTGGTTGGGGGTCGGCCAGTCTCTGTAGGATAACGCCATGGCGGGCAGTTTATCCCAGCTTACGCGCCGGCGCGCGGGCGCCATTTTTAGTCTCGCTGCCGCCGGGCCGCCGCGAGCGGACGATCAAGGTCACGCCGACCAGGGTGACCACGCCGCCGAGCGCCGTCGGCCAGGTCATCGGCTCGCCGAGCGCGAAGATGCCCGAGAGTACGCCGAAGAACGGCACCAGCAACATGAAACCCGTCACCCGCGATACCGGATACCTGGCAAGCAGGAAATACCACATCCAATAGGCCAGCACGGTCGAGCTCACCACTTGATAGGCGAGCGAGCCATGCAGGCGCCAATCGGCGACCAGATAACTCTCCAACTGCCCGCGCTCGAATATCAGCGAGCAGCCCAGCAGCATGACCGCCGAGAACACCGACATCCAGGCGTTGAGCGCCAGCGGTTCCACGGAGGTGAGCTTCTTGGCCTGGATGTTGGCGATCGCCCACATGACGCAGGACGCAAGCATCAGTCCGATGGCAAGACCGTTACCGAGATGGCGCGGCTCACCGATCAGCACCAACACGCCGCCAAAGGCGATGGCGATTCCGAGAACGCCGAGCCAGCCCGGCCGGTCGCCCAATAGAAAGGCGGCAAGTACGACGGTCATGGGAACTTGGGTTTGCCAGATGATGGCCGCGGTCGAGGCTTCGACGCCCATGTCGAGGGCAATATAGAAGAGACCGAAATGCCCGGCCCCCATGCTGACGGCGAACAGCATGACGGCTTTCATCTGGCCGCGCGGCACCCGCACAAACCACACCAGTAACAAAGAGACGGCGATAAATCGAAGGGCGAGGAAAAACAGCGGCTCCATGTGAACGGCGCCATATTTACTGGTCACAAAGCCGAAGCCCCACAACACCGCCATAGTGACGCCGAGGAAGATATGGAGCGGCGTCATGGGTGTTATCTTCTTGCGGCGTCCGGCGTGGCGCGGATCATTTCATGCCGCGCAGCTTTTCAATGCGGTCATAAGCGTCGTTGATATGCGCCACCTTTTCGTTGGCCACATCGATCATCTCCTGCGGCAGACCTTCCGCCATTAGCCGGTCGGGATGGTTCTTGCGTATGAGATCGCGATAGGCGCGTTTGATCTCCTCGTCCTCAGCGTCGCGCTCGACGCCCAAAATCTCGTACGGGTCGGCATCGTCGGAGCCGAGATGGCTTGAGAAAATGCGTTCGAAATCGCGGTCGTCGAATTGGAAAATGCGCGCCACGCTTTTGAGGTAGGCAAGCTCGGCCTCGTGAATCACGCCATCGGCTTGGGCGATATGAAAGAGCGCTGCCAGCAATTCCTCGCGCACCTGGCGATTGTGCGGAAAGATCTCCATGACCTGTTCGGCATAGGGCTCGAACCCGGTCGTTTCTTGGCGCGCCTCGTTGAAGATTTGGCCGACCTGCTCCATCTCCCGCTCGGGCACGCGGAAGATGCGCTTGAAGGCGTCGATCTCGTCGCGCGTGACTTGGCCGTCGGCCTTGGCCATTTTGGCGCATAGCACAATCAGGGCGATGGCGAAGACCTGGCGCTTGGTCTCGATTCCGGGCGCCGCTCCGCTGGACGCAAGTCGCCCGCGCGTGCTTGCCCGGTCGACGAAATGACCGGCCGCGACGCCGACC
Organism: Alphaproteobacteria bacterium MarineAlpha10_Bin2; assembly: GCA_002937555.1. Classification (GTDB taxonomy): domain Bacteria; phylum Pseudomonadota; class Alphaproteobacteria; order UBA828; family UBA828; genus PTKB01. The sequence goes on from PTKB01000078.1 coordinate 4,419, forward strand.
AGTGCACCGATCGGCCCGCCCAACGCAAACCCCGCCGCGCCGCCGATTATCTTGCCCCAAATGCTCATCGACGTTTCCCTCGCTGAGATCGCAGCAAGATAGTCCGCCGCCCCGCTTCGCGCCAGTGTCGCGGCCGGCCGGTGCGGTGCAAAAGCCGGAATTGCGAGATGCGGAATTCTCTGTTGCAATAAGGGCAGAGTGCTGGAACCATCCGCAGCGATTCCTGAAGGTGCCGCGTCCAGTGGCGTTCAGGGCGGTGGATCCGGCGATACGAGCCAAAGCGCCCGCGCAAGACGGGCGCCAAACAAGGGAGATATCATGAGCGATGTAGCTGGCGGGCCGCTGAGTGTGGCTCTCGTGGGCCCCTATACGAGCGGCAAAACGACGCTTCTCGAAAGCATGCTGTTCGTTTCCGGCGCCATCGGCCGCCGCGGCAGCGTACGCGAAGGCAACAGCGTCGGCGACGCATCGCCGGAAGCGCGAGCGCGCCAATCCGGCGTCGAAGTCAATACCGCCACGTTCGATCATGGCGGCACGCAACTGACGGTGTTGGATTGTCCCGGCTCCGTGGAGTTTTCCCAGGAGACCTTCAATGCGCTGATGGGCGTCGATCTCGCCATCGTCGTGTGCGAACCGGATATCGAGCGCATCTGGACTATGGGCCGGTTGTTCAAGTTCCTCGAACAGAACAAGATTCCGCATGCGGTGTTCGCCAACAAAATAGATGAATCGACGGTGCGAGTGGCGCAGCTCATCGAAGCGCTGGGCTCCGTTTCGGATACGCCCCTGGTGCCTTGCCAGGTGGCGATACGGGAGGGCGATTCGGTCGGCGGTTATGTCGACCTGATCACCGGAAACGCCTATCAATATGCCGACAATCAAGCCTCGGGGCAGATCGGCGCACCGGACAGCGTGTCGTCGCGCCAGGAAGAAGCGCGCACCCAACTGCTCGAAAGTTTGGCCGATTTCGACGATTCGCTGTTGGAGAATCTGTTGGAGGACAAGATCCCGAGCGAAGAGGAGGTCTCCAATTTCCTCCGCGCGACCCTGGCCGAAGCAAACGTGGCGCCGGTATTCATGGGCGCGGCGGAGAAGGATTGGGGCGTGCGCCGGTTGCTGCAGGCGATCATCAGCATCGGCCCGGATCACGTGTCTTCAGCGCGCCTCAAAGAAATCGACATGGACACCGCAGCGCCGCTTGGACAGATTATCAAAACCTATATTTCCCCTCATGGCGGGAAAATTTCGCTGGCGCGAATTTGGCGTGGTGAATTTGCAGACGGCACAGTCCTTGAAAGCGGAGAGCGCATCGCCGGCATGTTCTCTTTGGTCGGCCAGCAGCAGACCAAGATTTCCAAGGCCGGCGCCGGTCAAATTGTCGGGCTCGGACGGCTCAACGAAATCAAAACCGGCGCCACGATCTCGCCGCAAGATTCTCCGGCCGCCGACGCGTTGCCATTTGCCCCCCATTTACCGCCGGTCTATTCCTTTGCGGTTCACGCCAGCAAACGGGAGGACGAGGTAAAACTATCCGCGGCGATCGCCAAATTGCGCCAGGAAGACCCTTCCGTGCTCTTCCAACTCGTTCCCGACACCAACGACAGTGTTCTGTGGGGACAGGGCGAAATGCATCTGCGCGTCGCGCTCGACCGCCTGAAGGTAAAATACGGCGTCGCGCTGGCCACGGAAATTCCAAAAGTGGCGTACAAAGAAGCCATTCGCAAACCGGTGTCGCAGCATTCGCGCTTCAAGAAGCAGTCGGGCGGGCACGGCCAATTCGGCGACGTGCATATCGACATCAAACCGCTGCCCCGCGGCACCGGGTTCGAATTCGAAAACACCGTGGTCGGCGGCTCGGTGCCCAAACAATATATTCCGGCGGTGCAAAACGGCGTGCAGGAATATCTCCATAAAGGCCCGCTCGGTTTTCCGGTGGTCGATGTTTCGGTCACCCTCACCGACGGCAAGCATCATGCCGTCGACAGCTCCGAGCAGGCGTTCAAGACCGCCGGCCGCATGGCGATGTCGGAAGGCATGCCGAAATGCAGCCCGGTGCTGCTGGAGCCGATTTACGAAGTGAAGATTTCAGCGCCGAGCGATTTCACGCCCAACGTCCAGCGGCTGATTACCGGACGGCGCGGCCAGGTGCTCGGATTCTCCGCCAAAGAGGATTGGACCGGCTGGGACGAGACCACTTTCCAAATGCCGCAGGCCGAGATGCATGATCTGATCATCGAATTGCGCTCGCTCAGCCTCGGCGTCGGCAGCTTCGAATTCGAATTCGATCATTTGCAGGAATTGACCGGCCGCCTGGCGGACGACGTGCTGGCGGCGGTCAAGAGCGCCGAGGAATAACCTTCGGATCGGCGCCGGTCGAATCGGGCCGCCGCGTGGCGTGCCTCGTCTCGCACATTTCGATTCGAATTGCCGAAATCACCGAAAGACTCCGATGCGGACTGCGAACATATTGACGCGTCAAGTGTAAACTATTGTTTTTCAACGAGTTGTGTTTAGAATCAAAAGGATTCGGCGGTTCTTAAACGTTTTGGTCTGGAAATTCGATGCCGGGTTAACCGAACCTGTAGCATAAATATCACAGTGGGCGCGTCAGAGCGGTTGTGTGCGACTTTCGGACCTTGCGGTGCTGGTTTCTTGATTTGGGATATGCTAATTAACTGATGGGTTTACGGACGGAAATGGGGAATAGTGCGAGCTTGGGAAGCGCGATGTCGACTTGGGCTTTACCGATGAATTCGCAACTCTCCACTGTTGCTAAAATCACGGGTTTGGTGCAAATCAATTAACTGAACAAAATTCGCGCTACCGTTAATGCCGACGAAACGCGTACCGGATAACAATAATAGGCATCGGAGATGGTCAGGGGCGTGAATTCGAGGACGAGCATGTGACCTTTGGGGCGGCATCTGGAACACTGAAAAATTTTGGGCGCGTGCTGGCGTTGCTCGTCGTTCTCGGCGTCGCCGCCAATTGCGCGTCCGATCCGCCGCCCGAAGATTATGATGACCAGGAATATTCGGTGAACGATCCGTTAGAGGGCCTCAACCGGGTCACCTTTGAGTTCAACCAAACGGTGGATGCCGTTTTGTTAAAGCCGATGGCGGAGATATATGTCGGCGTGGTGCCAAAATGGGGCCGCGACCGAGTTAACGACATTCTCAATAACTTCGGCGAGCCGAGCAATTTCGCCAACGCCTTGTTGCAGTGGGAAATGGAGCGCGCCGTCACTTCAATGCTGCGCTTCGCGTTCAACTCGACAATCGGGCTGGGCGGGTTTTTCGATGTTGCCGAAGGAATTGGCCTCAGCCGGGCGAGTGAAGATTTTGGCCAGACATTGGCTGTTTGGGGTGTCGGCGAAGGACCCTATCTGGTGCTGCCGCTGCTCGGCCCCTCCAATCCGCGCGACGCCGTGGGACTGGCCGTGGATTGGGTGATAGATCCGGTTTCCCGGTCGTTTCGCAGCCATGAAAAAAATCAGCGCTTCATCGCCCGCGGCATCGATCAGCGTTCCCGGTATATTGTCGATTTAGAGACCTTGGAAGAAACCTCGATTGATTTCTATGCCGCCATGCGGGAACTCTATCGGCAACATCGGGCAAACGAAGTCCGCAATGGTGAGTTGCCGCCGCCCTTGCCCATCCCCAGCATCACGCTGGAAGAATTTTTGGACGAAGAGTTCGATCAGACGGCGGCGAGCGGCGAGGCGAGCGAACAATGAAGGCAATGACCATCATTTCGCCCGGCCGATTGTCCGGGCGGCGTCACTTCATCGCTGTGCTGGCCATATTGTTGTTTTCGTTTTCCGGCGCGAGCGTATCTGCAAGTGCGAATGACGGCGAAGCGAGCGAATTCATCCGCGACCTGGGTGAACGTGCCGTAGACGTCTTGCGCGACAAGGAAAACACGACCTTCGCCGAGCGCGAATCCGCCTTCCGCAACATCCTCGTGGATGGCTTTCATTTAAGAACGATCAGCCGCTTCGTACTGGGGCGGCATTGGCGCAGCGCCACAAAGGCGCAGCGACAAGCTTACAATGATGTGTTCGTCGATTTCATCGTCCGTGTCTATGCCAGCCGGTTCGATTCATATGGCGGCGAACAGTTTGAGATTCTAAAAGCCGTAAATTCGGATGTTGAGGGCGACACCATCGTTCGGACGCATATCCTCAGACCGTCGAGCAGCTCGCCGATCGGCGTGGATTACCGCGTCCGGGTGATAGATGGCGGCTACAAAGTCGTCGACGTCACCGTCGAAGGCATCAGCATGCTGCATACGCACCGGGTTGAGTTCGCTTCGGTGATCAACCGCAAGGGCATGGACGGCTTTCTCGATGAATTGCGCGCGCAGGTCGTTGCGCGGGGTAAAAACGCCGTCAACTAAGTCCGGCGCGGCCCGCATCTAAGCGCTACAAAATCTGATAGACGTCATACACTGGGCCGGTTGCCAAGCGCTGTCCCGTGCCGACCGTGACGATGCGGTTGAGCCAGTCGTATTTTTCCGCCCCGGTTTCGAAAAACGGCGCGACGCGGAAATAATATTCCGACGCATCGACCGCTTCGCCCTTGTTGAGCCGTTCCATGACCGCCGCCGGCCCGTGGCGGAAGCCGCGATAGGTCATGTAGATGAGCGCATCGTCATCGGTCTTGAGGGTCACGCGGACATCCAATTGCAGCACCCCATCGGCGCGCAACAGAAGCCAATCCCCACCGCCGGGCAGGATCGTTCCCTTCAGCTCGGGGCCGGCGAAACTGCCGCCGGTGACTTTGGCGATGCGGCGCTCGCCGATCGGCGTGGCGCCGACCATCTGCAACGGCATTTCGACTTCGACAGGCATGTTGAAGAGATGTTTCATCTGAATCATGGGGCCTCCGGTGCGCTTCTTTCGTGAAGACACCGCTCGGCGCGGCGCCGCCGCCCGGCGGTGGCGCCATCAAGCACAGGAAATGCGCGCCGCGCAATAGGCAACGGTTGGGCGCTTCCAGGTCTTGTACTGCGTGCGCCAATCCCATATGAAAAAACCAACAAGATAAAGAGATATGCCTCATCAGGGAGGTTATCGTGAACTGGGCCGATGATCGCGCCTGTAGCAGCCGCGCGGGGTTTTGCGTGCGGGCGCTAATCGTATGACCGAAGACGCACACCACGCGTCGCCGGGAAACTTGCCGTCGCAATCCGGCGAGACTTTGCCGCAACTGCTGGCACGGAACGCCGGCCTGTTCGGGCGGCGCGACGCCATGCGCGAAAAGTCATTCGGCATTTGGCGCAGTTGGACCTGGGCCGAAATGTTGCAGGAAGTTGGCGCCCTGGCCCGTGGCTTATCGGAACTGGGCGTGAAGCGCGGCGATCGCGTGGTGCTGATCGGCGACAACCGGCCGCGTCTCTATTGGTCGATGTCGGCATTGCAGGTGCTTGGCGCCGTGCCGGTGCCCTTGTTCCCCGATATCGCGGCGGCGGAGCTGGCGGCGCGCCTTACCCGGGTAAAGGCCCGCTTCGCCATCGTCGAGGGCCAAGAGGAAGTCGACAAACTTCTTGAAGCCACGGAGAACGGTTCGCGCTTGGCGGCAATCCTGTTCGATCGCCCACGCGGCATGCGGCGCTATGGTGAGCCGACGCTTTATGCGCTTGACGATATTGTGGCCGAGGGCGGTGCGGCGGCGGCCGGCACGTCTTGGCTCGAGGGCGAAATCGCCGCCGGGCGCAAATCGGATCCGGCGGTTATCCTCTTTACCTCTGGCGCGACCGGCGAGCCCAAGCCCGCCCTGCTGTCGCACGCCCTTCTAATCGGCGCCGGCCAAGCCCTGGCTGCAGAGGCCGGTTTGAGCGAACGCGAACAGGTCCTGGCCTATCTCCCCATGGCCTGGTACGCGGATCATATTCCGAGCTATGTGCAGGCACATATTGCCGGCTATTGCGTATCCTGCCCCGAGTCCGGCGACACCGTGCTGAACGATTTACG
>PTKB01000079.1 GCA_002937555.1 Alphaproteobacteria bacterium MarineAlpha10_Bin2
GGATGCGGCGGGATACCGACAATGAGGAAATATACGGCAACAAAACTGAGCGCGACGGCGGCGGCGGCGACATAGGGCCCGCGCGCGCGTCCGTTCGCCAGGCGGATGGCGCCGGTCAGGACAAATCCCAAAGCGGCGGGAATGAGCGCGCTTTGCACTGCCGCCTGATCGAAAAATCCGGTTTCTATGTTGGCCTCCCGGGATCGCTTCGCCGGCCCTGGAAAATAATCTGCGGGGCCACATGTTTTACTGTATGTCATGGCAGTGCGCATTCGATAAAGGTCAGAGGATGGAATTCAGCGTAAAACCGGAGCCGGAGAATCCCCGCCTCACGCGTGAAATGCGCGGCCTCGATCAGGACGGCCGGGAAATGCAAATCCGCGTGGTCGAGGAACGGCCGATGACGATTTTCCTCAACGGCCAGGAGATCGTCACCGTGATGACGATCCGCGACCATCCGGAATATCTTGCCCTCGGTTATCTCCTCAATCAGCGCATGCTGCTGCCCGACGATCACGTGACCGCGGTCGATTATGATGAGGATATCGAGACCATTGTCGTGCGCACCGAGCGCAAAACCGATTACGAAGAAAAACTACGCAAGAAGACGCTGACCTCCGGCTGCGCTCAGGGTACTGTGTTCGGTGATTTGATGGACCATATCGACAGCGTGCAATTGCCGAAGGACGCGGTGCTCAAAACCTCCTGGCTCTACGCGCTGAGCCACAAAATCAACACCCAGCCCAGCCTCTATCTGACGGCCGGCGCGATCCATGGCTGCGTCCTCTGTGAGGCCGACCACCCGCTGATCTATATGGAAGATGTCGGGCGTCACAACGCCATCGACAAGATCGCCGGCTACATGTTCCGCAACAAAGTTAGCCTGGACGGCAAGATGTTCTACACCACCGGACGCCTCACCAGCGAGATGGTGCTGAAGACGGTGCAGATGGGTATTCCGGTGCTGATCTCGCGCTCGGGCTTCACTGCCTGGGGCGTCGAGCTGGCGCGCCAGACCGGCCTGACTCTGATTGGCCGCGCCAAAGGCAAACGCTTCATTGCGCTGGCCGGCGAGGAACGCATTGAGTTCGATGCCGATGCGAGCGAAGTGGCGGAAGCGGCGCGCCGTCGCCGGCACGGCGGAACCAGCGCCGCCTGAGCCGCCAGCGCCATGAAGCTCGATTTGCATTGGCGCGGACCCTATGGCGCGGGGCTGTTTCCGGACACGCCCGAAGCGATGGAGGGCCTCCTCGGCGCCGGTATTTATCTCCGCATCAAGCGCTATGCCGGCGGGCGCACCGTGGCCTATGTCGGACAATCCAAACAGTTGTTGGCGCGCATGGACCAGCATGTCAGCGCCGTGCTCGGGCTCGCCCATGTGCTGCGCGACGAGAGCGGCCAGGTGGTGTTTCAGCCGGCTTTCGACGCCCGCCTCCGGGCCTTGAACGATATCGAAACCGTTGCCGGTTTGGCACTGGCCGAGGCGCGGCGCATGCGTTTTTTCTGCGCTTTCTGCGACGACGGCTTCGACAGCGACTTCCTCGGACTGGTGGAATATCTTCTCATGCAGCGCCTCGCCGAGAGCGGCAAGGGCGGCAACGCAGAAAACATCAACCGCCCGCCGGTCGCCGAGTTCGATCACGAGGTGATCGTTGAAAGCGAATTCGACGGCGTCGCGGCGGCGGACGAAAAATTGCTGCGCGGGTTGATCGGCGAAGCACCGCTCGCGCTGGAGGGAACGCTTGGCTGATACGGCGCAGATCGCCGGCGTGCTGCTAGCCGGCGGCTTGGCCCGGCGCATGGGCGGCGGCGACAAATGCCTGCGTCCACTCGCCGGAAAGCCGATCCTCAGCCATGTGCTCGAACGGGTGCGTCCGCAAGTGGGGCCGCTGTTGTTAAACGTCAACAGCGACCAGTCGCATTTTCAGGATTATAAACTGCCAATGGCGGCGGACGTCATCGAAGGCCATGCCGGGCCGCTCGCGGGCATCCTGACCGGCATGGAATGGGCGGCGGAGCAGGCGCCGGACTGCGCCTGGCTGGCGAGCTTCGCGACCGATGCGCCGTTCCTGCCCGACGATTTGGTGGCCCGCTTGATGCGCGCAATCATGGCGGAGGATGCGGAGATCGCCTGCGCCGCTTCGAACGGCCGCAGCCATCCGGTATTCGCGCTCTGGCCGGTGGCGCTGCGCGACGCCTTGCGTCATGCCCTTGTGGCGGAGGATATACGCAAAATCGACGTCTGGACGGCACACTATCCTGTCGCGACAGTCGAATTCGAGGCCGCACCGCACGATCCCTTTTTCAACGCCAACCGCCCGGAAGATTTCACCGAGGCGGAGAGATTGCTCGGCGAACTCGGCTAATCCGAAGTCAGCGTCACGTACCGGCCGAGCGGCTTCAAGGCGCTAACCGCGCCGCCTTCGGCGACCCGCTGGGCAGTGCCGTCGAGGTCGACGGGAACCAGGCCGGATAGGGCGTTGACGCCAAGCGCAAAGAGCGCCGGAGAGAGCGGCGCACTCGGCCCGACCAGCACGGTAAAGGCGGTCGCCGGCGCCAGCGCAAGCAGGCCGCCCAGGCTGCCATTGGAGAGCGTCGATGCGGTGATGGCGAGGAATTCCGCCGCCGGAACAAGATCGGCCGCGGCCTCAGGCGGATAATCACCGGGGCCGGGCTCGCGCTCGATCACTGCGGCGCCGGGGAGCTTTTCGTCGAGCTCGGGAAAGCGCCCGATCACCACCGTGCGCTCGCCGCGCGCCTCGATCATGTCGAGGCCGTTCGCGTCCGCGCCGTCCAGGTCGTAGCGATTGTGATGCGCGTTGATCGCGGCATATCCCAGGACCCGCTCGAAGATATTGTCCGATTCGATTAGCCCGGCAAGGTCGGCGAGGGCGCTGCCCCGATAGCTGCCGGGTTCGGGCAGGCTGCGGCAGCCCTCGGTACCGCGCGCCGGCGTATGCGCCAGGCCGGCGCCCACCGAGCCTTCGACATAGGTCCAGTTGAGGCCGATGACGACGCGCTCGGCGATGCCGCTGATGCCGTGACGGAGACCAGCGCTGAGACGCTCCTCCATCGCGGTCACGGCGCTTTTACTCTGCCGCTGCGCTGGCCGCCTTCTCCACCTTGGCGGCGCAGAATTTGAATTCGGGAATCTTGCCGACCGGATCGAGCGCCGGGTTGGTCAGCATATTGGCGGCGGCCTCGGCGTAACAGAACGGCACGAACACCACGCCCTTGGGAATGCCGGCATCGGCGCGCGCCTTCAATGAAATGCGGCCGCGCCGCGTCGCCACTTCGATCTGGTCGCCAGGGCGGATGCCGAGGCGCGTCATCTCCAGCGGCGCCAGGCTGGCGACCGCTTCGGGCTCGAGATCGTCGAGGGTTTGCGAGCGCCGCGTCATGGCGCCGGTATGCCAATGTTCCAACTGGCGCCCGGTTGAAAGCACCATCGGATAATCCGCGTCAGGCATTTCGTCGGGCGCGATGATGGAGGCCGGCACGAACTTGCCGCGCGTGCTCGGCGTCGGAAAGCCGTCGGCGAAAATAACGTCGTTGCCGGGCAGTTCCTCGCCGTCGCAAGGATAAGTGACGACGCTCTCGCGCTCGAGGCGCGGCCAGGAGATGTTGTCGAGCGATTCCATGCAATGCTTCATCTCAGCGAACACGTCCGCCGGGTGGGCATACTCCCAATCGAGGCCGATGCGCTTCGCCAGTTCGGTGATAATCCACCAATCGGGCATGACGCCGTCCGGGGCGTCCACCGCCTGGCGGCCCATTTGGATTTGCCGGTTGGTGTTGGTGACGGTGCCGTCCTTCTCGGGCCACGCGGTGGCGGGCAGGATCACGTCGGCGAAGAATGCGGTCTCGGTCAAAAAGAGTTCCTGCACCACGAGATGGTCGAGCTTGGCGAAGGCTTCGCGCACATGATGGGAGTTGGGGTCCGACATCGCCGGATTTTCGCCCATGATGTACATGCCGCGGATATCGCCGTCATGCACCGCGTCCATGATTTCGACGACCGTCAGGCCGCGCTCGGGATCGAGAGATGTGCCCCAAAGTTCTTCGAAACGGCCCTGAATATCGGTGTCGGTCACTGCCTGATAATCAGGGTAGAACATCGGAATGAGACCGGCATCGGAGGCGCCCTGCACATTGTTCTGGCCGCGCAACGGGTGGAGGCCGGTGCCCGGGCGCCCGACCTGGCCGCTCATCAGGGCGAGGGAAATCAAGCAGCGCGCATTGTCGGTGCCGTGGATAGACTGGGAGATTCCCATGCCCCAAAAGATGATCGCCGCCTCGGCTTTGGCATAGATGCGCGCCACTTGGCGCAGCACATCCGGTTCAATACCGCATATCGGCGCCATCTCTTCCGGCGAGAAATCCTTGAGATGGTCGCGCAACTGCTCGAAGCCCTCGGTGTGGGCTTGGACATATTGCTGGTCATAGAGCTCTTCGGCGACGATGACATGCATCAGCGCGTTCAAGAGCGCTACGTCGGTGCCCGGCTTGAACTGCAGGAAATTGCTGGCATGGCGTGCCAGCGCCGAGCCGCGCGGGTCGATGATAATCAGCTTGGCGCCGCGCTGCGCGGCATTCTTGAGGAATGTCGCGGCGACGGGATGATTGGAAGTCGGATGCGCACCAATCACGATGATAACGTCCGAATTGCGCGCCTCGTTAAAACTAGCGGTCACCGCGCCGGAGCCGATGGTTTCCAACAGCGCCGCCACCGAAGAGGCATGGCAGAGGCGGGTGCAGTGATCGACATTGTTACTGCCAAATCCGGAGCGCACTAGCTTCTGGAACAGATAAGCCTCTTCATTGGAACCCTTGGCAGAGCCGAAGCCGGCCAGCGCCTTGCCGCCGTCCGCTTCGCGGATGCTTTTGAGACCCTCGGCGGCGAAATCGAGTGCTTCTTCCCAGCTTGCTTCGCGGAAATGGCTAAGCGGGTTGGCCGGGTCGAGATCGATATCGGCGTGTTTGGCCGGCGCATCCTCGCGCCGGATCAGCGGCTTGGTCAGGCGGTGGTCATGACTGATATAGTCGAAGCCAAAGCGGCCCTTGACGCAGAGACGCTCGGAATTCGACGGCCCGTCACGGCCCTCGACCGAGAGGATCTTGTTGTCCTTGACGTTAAAGGTGAGCTGGCAGCCGACGCCACAATAGGGGCAGACGCTATCGACCTGCTTGTCGGGCGTCACCTTGCCGACGCCACCCGCCGGCATCAGGGCGCCGGTCGGGCAGGCCTGCACACATTCGCCGCAGGCAACGCAGCTCGACGATCCCATCGCATCGTCGAAATCGAACACGATCTTGTTGCCGGCGCCGCGCCCGGCCATGCCGATAACGTCATTAACCTGTATTTCGCGGCACGCGCGCACACAGCGGGTGCAATGGATGCAGGCATCGAGATTGACCGCCATGGCGGTGTGGCTGGTGTCCGGTGCGGGCGTTCGGCGCGCCGGAAAGCGGCTCTCGGTCTGGCCCATTTCTTCGGCCCAGTGCCACAGTTCCGAGTTCGGATCGTGGCTGCTTTCGCGCGGCGGCTGATCGGCGACGAGCAGTTCCATCACCATCTTGCGCGCCGTCTTGGCGCGCTCAGTTGCGCTGTGCACGACCATGTCTTGCGCCGGTTTGCGGATGCAGGAAGCGGCCAGCACGCGCTCGCCTTCGATCTCGACCATGCAGACCCGGCAATTGCCGTCGGCGCGGTAGTCCGGCGCTTTGGAATAGCAGAGATGGGGAATATCGATGCCGGCGCGCTCGGCGCATTGCCAAATCGTCTCGCCTTCCGCCGCTTCCAGGGTTTGGCCGTCCAGGGTGAATTTGATATTTCCGCTCATGTCACATCCTCGGGAAAATGTTTCAGCACCATGAGGAGCGGATTGGGCGCAGCCTGGCCGAGGCCGCAGATCGAGGCATCCATCATGGTTTGGCTGAGTTCGCGCAACAGCGGCCCGTCCCAATCGGGCGCCGACATCAGTTTGACGGCTTTTTCCGTCCCCGCGCGGCACGGCGTACATTGGCCGCAGCTCTCATACTCGAAGAAGCGCATCAAATTAAGCGCTGCGTCGCGCATATTGTCCTTGTCCGACAGCACCACGATCGCTGCCGAACCGATCAGGCAGCCTTCGCTCTCGAGGGTGCCGAAATCGAGCGGAATATCGCCTTTGGACGCTGGCAAGATGCCGCCCGAGGCGCCGCCCGGCAGATAGCCCTTGAACTGGTGGCCATCGGCCATGCCGCCGCAATATTCCTGGATCAGCTCGTTGACCGTAATTCCGGCCGGGGCGAGCTTGACGCCGGGCTCCTGCACCCTGCCGGAAACCGAAAAGCTGCGCAGGCCTTTGCCGCCGTTGCGGCCTTCGCCGGCGAACCATTCGGCGCCGCGCTCGATAATATCGCGCACCCAATAAAGCGTTTCGACATTGTTAATCAGGGTCGGACGGCCGAACAGGCCGACCTGGGACGGGAAGGGCGGTTTGTGGCGCGGCTCGCCGCGCTTGCCTTCGATGCTTTCCAGCATCGCCGATTCCTCGCCGCATATATAGGCGCCGGCGCCGCGCCGGACAGTGATCTTGGTGCCGGCGTCGAGCCCGGCGGCGGAGAGTTTTGCGATTTCCTCGCCCAGCACGTGATGCAGGCCGGGATATTCATCGCGCAGATAAATAAAACATTCCTCCGCCGCGACGGCACGCGCGGCGATCAGCATGCCTTCGAGAAAGCGGTGCGGATCGCGCTCCATGTAATAGCGGTCCTTGAAAGTGCCGGGCTCGCCCTCATCGGCATTGACCGCGAGCAGGCGGGGCTCCGGCTCGGCCAGCACGAAGCGCCATTTTCGCCCGGTCGGAAAGCCCGCGCCGCCGAGGCCGCGCAACTCGCTCGCTTCAAGGGCCGAGATGATATCCTCGATATCTGTATCGCAACTTAAACAAGCGTTTAGAATATTATAGCCACCATTCTTAACATATTCATCGAAGCCCACATAGGGCGGTATATCGGGATGGGTGTTGCCTTTTTCCACCGCTTCCATGATCGTGTCGGCGGTGGCGTTGACGACATGGCGGTGGCCAAACTCGGCCACCGGCGCGCATTCGCAGCGCCCCATGCAAGGCGCCCGGACGAGACGCACTTTGGTGCTGTCCAACCGCCCGTCCAACGCATCATAGAGCGCGTCCGATCCCTCCAACTCGCAGGTCAGGCTGTCGCATATTCGGATAGTCAACGGCGCCGGCGCCGCCTCGCCATCAGCTACCACATCGAAATGGGCGTAGAAGGTCGCGACCTCGAACACTTCCGCCAGGGAGAGCTTCATCTCATGCGCAAGCGCGGTCAGATGACGGGTCGAAAGATGGCCGGCGCTATCCTGCACAATATGAAGATGCTCAATCAGCAGATCGCGGCGCCGCGGCCGGTCGCCGAGCAGGGCTTGAATTTCAGTGAGCGCTTCGGGCTCAACTTGGCGGCCTTTTCCTTCATAGCGGGCGCCCCGCGCGCCTTTGCCGGGATGGCCGAATTTCCGAATGCCGCTCTGTGCCGTCGCCATCGATACCTGCCGGTGTTCGCAATGCCGAGCGTAACGTGGCAAAAGCGCGATGATTTGTAAAATCTATTATATAAATCGTTCGATAGGAAAATTTGATTAATCTTGCGCGAATATATCTCCGCCGCCCATGGATTCGACAAGCGCGAGCATCGCCTTCGCCGTCGGCGGCTGCGGCTCATGGTCGGCGACCACCAGCCCGACGGAATGGGAAACTTCCGGCGCCACCAGATCAAGGGCCTGGGCATTGGCGGGCAGGTCGAGCATGTCGAGAACATGGCGCGGTACGATGCCGGCCCATTTTCCGGTTTTGACGTGCAGGCCAATATCCGCCAAATCGTTGGTTTCGATCTGCGGTGTCGGCCGGCAACCGGCGGCGGCGAAGGCGGCATCGATGATACGCCGGTTCTGCATGTCGGGAGAAAGCAGGCAAAGCGGCAGCCCGGCCGCGTCCTGCCACGAGATCGTCTTTGCCCGCGATGTCCCCGCCGCCGGGACGGCGCGGACGAGGCAGTAATGTTCGCGATAGAGCGGCGCCGACTTCACCCGCGGCATCGGTTCGTTGTCGAGATAGGTGATGCCGAGATCGATTTCGAAATTGTCGAGACCATGCTGGATTTCGAGCGAACTCATGGCGCGCGCGGAGATGGATACGTTGGGATAGGAGTCGCAGAACGGGCGGGTCAGGCGCGACACCACCGGGAGCGCGGTCGGCACGACGCCGATCCGCAAGCGGCCATGCAGGCTGCCGCGCATTTCGCTCAGCTCCTGCACCATCGCGTCCTGATCGGCGACGATGCGCTCGGCCCATTCGAGGACCCGCTGGCCCTCGGCGGTAAAGCCAATAAATTGCTGCCCGCGCATGACGATGGGAACGCCCAATTCGTCCTCGAGCCGGCGGATCGCGGTCGAGAGGGTGGGCTGGGCGACGTTGCAGCGCTTGGCGGCGCGGCCGAAATGGCGCTCCTGCGCAAGCGCGATGAGATAATTGAATTGTTTGAAATTCACGCCGGCCTACTCGGCCTCGGGCGGCTCAATCCGCACCAGGGATATGGCCTCGGCGTTGATCGATTGTTTGCCGGCATTTTCAAACGTTGCTGTCAGGCGCGCGCCATGGGCCGATTGAATCCGCCCGAGCCCCCATTCGGGGCGTTCCGGATGGCGCACAAAATCGCCTGGGGCGAAGTGGCTGGAAAATTCGCGCTGGGGCATGACAGGAGGATAGCCTGCAATTCGATACCGGTCGATTCGCACGCAGGACGCCTGTCCGCGGGCTTACCGCTCCTTGGTATACCGACCTATCCTCAAGGAGGGGTCGATTTCGCCTGGCCTTTCTAGTCTAGTAACGCATCGGCGAATGAAATGCTTGCGCCCAAGCCGGTGCGCAAGTTCGGATGGGTAGGCCATGACAAATTCGTCTTCGTTGGACCTTGATTTGGCGGCGCTGCTAAGCGCGCGGCTCTGTCACGACCTGGCGGGACCGGTCGGCGCGGTAAACAATGGCGCGGAGCTGCTTGCCGAAGGCGGCGCCGAGAGCATGGAAGACGCCCGCGAGCTGATCTCCAACTGCGCCGGCAGGCGGTCCGGCGCTTGCGCTTTTTCCGCCTCGCTTACGGCAGCCATCACGGCTCGATGGATTGGGCTGGCGCGCTGGAAACCGGTGCTGCGATGCTGGCCGATTCAAAGATCGAATTTGCCTGGTATGGCACTTATGACAGCGCCGAAGAGAGGGCGGTCGCCGGCGTCGGAAAATTGGCGATCAATATGGTGCTGCTGGCGGCCAACGCGCTGCCGAGAGGCGGGCAGCTCGAGTTTGCCGCCGCCGGCGAGGTGGGCGCCCCGCGCATCACCATTCGCGGCAAAGGCGCCATGCTCGTTCTCGATGACATATCGGCGGATGCGCACGCCAGCGGCTGCCGCCGCGATGGCGCGGTGCTGAAAGACTTGAACGCGCGCTACGTTCAGCCCTACCTCACTGGACTATTGGCGGCCGAGCTTGGCCTGGTGGTCCGCGTCGAAGCGAGCGGCGAAGGTCAGTTCGAGGTCTCGTCGGCGCCGGCCTAATCGCGCCACCGCACCAATTCACCGCCGCTTACGCGCCCGGTTTTACTGGATGTTAACCAGCAGGGTGCATGCTTTCTCCCGTTCGCACAGCCGTTGTCTAGCGCAGCGGACATTACCGTGAGAGCAGCCGCCATTTTCGTGGCGGAGGACAGAATCATAGGGGCCATTCATGGACGACCTTTTGAGAGAAATTTTAACCGAAGCCGCCGAAAGCCTAACCACCCTCGACGTCGAACTCGTCAAACTTGAGAAAACGCCCGATGATCCGGCGCTGTTGGGAAATATTTTCCGCATGGTCCACACGGTCAAAGGAACCTGTGGATTTCTCGGATTGCCGCGCCTCGAGGCGGTGGCCCATTCCGCCGAAAACGTGCTTGGAAAGTTCCGTGACGGCGAACTGGTCGTCACCGAGCACGCGGTCTCGCTGATTCTGGAATCGATCGACCGGATCAAGGATATCTTATCTGAGTTGGAGGCAAACGAAGCGGAGCCCGACGGCGACGACAAGGGGTTGATTGATCTGCCCCATTTGAGTGGTCCAGTTTGAATGTTAGTGCATGGCCGGCTTTTGGTACATCGGGACGACGGTTTCCGGGGCCGGTGGGCGGTAGCC
>PTKB01000008.1 GCA_002937555.1 Alphaproteobacteria bacterium MarineAlpha10_Bin2
TGCCCTGAGTCTCGCCAATGTGTGGGTGGACCGGCAGACCGGGCGCGGCACCGGCATGACGCCGCCAACCGAGGCACAGCCAAATTTGCGCGTAACAAGCATGGCGGAATTGGTTGCGCTTCACCGCGCCGAGCGTTAGTCCGCCATGCGCCAAGAATTTACCATGGATTTTCACTTCGACCATTCGCCGGAGGTGATATGGCCACTCATGATCGATTCGCCGCGCTCGAATGAGGCGACGGGCTTCCCTCGCCATGAGGCAACTCAAACGCCCCGGCCGGATGGTTCGGTAGAGCGAATTGCGCGTGGCAAATTCGGCCCGTTCCCGTCCGAGTGGGAAGAATTTCCGTGGGAATGGGTCGAACAACACAAAATGCGCAACATCAGGCGTTTTCGAAAGGGCATATTCGACAATATCACCGCGCTGTTCGAGCTGGCACCGGAGGGCGACGGCTGTCATATGCATGCCGAGTTCAGCATGGAGAGCAGCAATCTGTTCGGCACGCTATTTTTACTCTTCGGCGGCGGCACAAACCTCGCCCGCAAGGTTGAGACATTTATAGCCGCCAACGTTTCAAACGTCCCGGACAACGGGCCGCTGCCGGCTGCGCTGGCGGGAGACAAAGTCTCACCCGCCGTGCGGTCTCGATTGACGCAGCTCGTGGCAGAGATTGAGGGCGGCACTTATGGACATAATCTGGCGCGCCTCCTGGCCGAATTTATCGCCACTGGAAGCGATGTTGATATGAACCGCATTCGCCCGCTGGAGCTGGCGCAAAAGTGGGATGCAGAGCCACGCAAGACCATCGAGCTTTGTCTGGAAGCGGTGCGCGTCGGCATCCTGGGTATGCGGTGGGATCTCATTTGCCCGCGTTGCCGAGGCGGCGAAGGGGCCTTACCGGATCTCGCAGCGCTGCCCGAGGGCATCCACTGTCCGTCCTGCAACATCGATTATCAACGTGACTTCTCGGCCAATGTGGAGCTGAGCTTCCACCCGGCTCCGGCAATTCGGCCCATAAACCGGGACGAAAATTTTTGCCTCATGAGCCCAGCGCACACGCCGCACGTCCTGCTGCAAAAGATATTGGAACCCGGTGAAAAAGCGCAGGTCGACATCGATATCGCGCCCGGCGCCTATGATTTGCGCACTCTCGAGCCAGGTGGCGTGGTGACGGTTGATTATGAAGGCGGCGGATTTCCCGAAGTGATCGCCGGCGAAAGCGACATGCGGGCAGACGAAAAGGCGAAGTCCGGGATAGTTGCGCTCCGCAACGATAGCAACAAGCGTCTCACGCTCCTGATCGAGCGGCGCGAATGGCTGGACAATATCGTGACGGCGGACAAGGTCACCACACTGCAGGCTTTCCGCGATCTATGCGGCAATCAAGTGTTGCGTGCCGGCGACGATGCGGCGATCGAGCATATCGTCCTGATGTTTTCCGATTTGCGCGGCTCGACCGCACTTTACAACCGCATCGGCGACGGGCCAGCCTATCATTTAGTGCGCGAACATTTCGCCTTCCTCGTCGGCGAAGTCCGCGAGCACAACGGCGCCATTATTAAGACCATCGGTGATGCCGTGATGGCGGCGTTCGGCGAGCCCGCGGATGCGGTGCGCGCCATGCTTTCGATACAAAGCCACATCGCCACTTTCAACGCGTCGCAAGAAAAAGAGGAACTCGTCATTAAGCTCGGTGGCCATGCCGGCAGGACGATCGCGGTTAATCTGAACGGACGGTTGGACTATTTTGGCGTGACCGTCAATCTCGCCGCGCGGTTGCAACAGGAGAGCGCCGGCGGAGATGTGGTCCTCTCCCAATCCCTTGCCGACGACCCCGCCGTGGACGCTCTCCTTGAAGGCATGCAATTCGAAACAGGCGCAGCGCAGATGAAAGGCTTCGACGAACCCGTCGCCTACACCCGCTTACGCTCTCCGGCCTAGCCGTTATTTCTTCGATCCTGGCCTATTGTGCTAGTGTCACCCTCCGGTAAGGCTTGGCGGGGCGCCGGCAATAAGGAGTACAGGGATGATACCGGAAAAGTATGTCGACTTTGCGCATGGTCCGCGGATGATGTTTGTCGGTTCGCGAAACGCCAAATTGCGACCCACTGCGACATGGGCGTTCGGTGCTCTGGCCGACGGCGAGAAGGGCACCATCACCGTTTTCATCCCCGAGATCGAGGGTGCGCAAACGTTTGAAAATTTGGCGGACAATGGCCGCACAGCGTTGGTCCTGGCCGACGCGGCGACGCACGAAACCTATCAGTTCAAAGGCCAACTCCGCGAGACGCGCCCGTGCACCGAGGCCGACTATACGGTGCAGGAAATCTATTTGAGCAAGCTGATTGCTTATCTCGAGCCGCTTGGCTATGGCGAGAATATTTGGCGGCGTTTCGAGTGTAAGCCTGCCCAGGCGGTGACTTTTGACGTGGAAGATATTTTTGTGCAGACGCCGGGTCCCGGCGCCGGTGAAAAAATTGAAGTGAATTAGCCATGCCCGGGCGAAAACCGCCCGAACTGTCCGGATCGCGAGGGAGGACGAGATGCTGCCAGAGGAAATCAAACCGGCGATGCAGGGGTTGGTCCCAAGCACGCTCGTTTCATGCTCGCACGAAGGCGAACCCAATGCGACGGAAATTTCGCAAGTTTGGTTTGTCGATGAGAATCATGTCGCGCTGTCGCATCAATTCTTCAACAAGACGCACCGCAACATCCGCGCCAACCCCTTTGCATTTGTCATTATCAGGAATCCGGAGACGTTCCGGGAATGGCATTTGGAGTTGCAGTACGACCATTCCGAAACCGAGGGCGCACTATTCGACGATATGGATATGAAGCTCGAGGCCATCGCCTCGATGAGCGGCATGAGCGATATTTTTAAGCTCCAGGGCGCCGATATTTATAAGGTGCTTTCGGTTCGCAAATCCAACGCGGGCAGAAATGGGTGACACCATGCCTGCTGGCAATTCACCGCTTGCCGGAGAGGCGCAATGTCGACGCTAGAGGATACCGGCGAGCCTTCGGTCCGCGAACAGATGTTGCAAAACCAGGAGGTCATCGACGACCTCAATAGCAAGCTTGCACGCAAATCCGAAGAAGTAAAAATCATCCAGCAGATCTCTACCGAGATTGTCGCCACGCTCGAGTTGGACAAGATCCTCGACACCATCCTCGCCGCAATGGATTCAGTGCTCGGTTTCGAGCACTGCATGATCCTGCTTGCCGCTCAAACGGAAGAAGACAAATTGGTTCTCACGGCGAGCCGGGGGTACGAGGATTCCGGCGTCGGCGTCGAAGTTCCCTTCGGCCAAGGCGTGATTGGCGTCGTCGCGAAGAAACGCCGCATGATGCGCATGGGCAATATCCAGACCCAACTCGCCTATCAGGCGAACGTTCGCAAACGCATGCAAGAAGCCGATGGCGGCGATACCGTGCAGGAGATGGCCAAACTGCCCGGCCTGGAAAATGCGCAGAGCCAAATCGCAATTCCGCTCCTGGTCCAGGACAAGCTTGTCGGCGTATTCGCGGTTGAAAGCGAGAAAGGCAATGCCTTCGACGAATTGGACGGCGTCTTGCTTTCCATCGTCGCCAATCAGGTGGCGAGCGCCATCAATAATGCCCGCCTTCATCAACAAGAGATCGAGCGCTCGGTCCAGCTCGATGAGGCCGTCGGTGAGCTCTCCCATCTCAATGAAACGCTGGAGGCCAAGGTCGACGACCATACCGCAGAATTGTCGCGCGCCCTGGAGGAGGTAAAACACGAAAAGAAATTGAGCGAGGGATTGCTCAACCGAATGGCGCCGCCCGAGGTCATCCCGGCGATGATGGAAGATAAACTGGAGGCGGCAAAAATCTCTTCTACCCTCATGTTTACCGATCTGGAGAATTTCACCGAGTTCACATCCGGTATGGAACCGGACGAAATTTTTTCGCGCCTTAATCATTATTTCAGTTGGGCCGGCGACATCATTTCGCGCTATCGCGGTTATCTGAACAAGACCAACGGCGACGGCACCATGGCGCTGTTCGGCGCGCCAAGCGGAAATTCGACACACCCGACGGATGCGGTGCTCGTGGGCCTCGCTCTGCAATCCGAAGTGCGCGACCACATCCCGCTCAACATGCGCATCGGCATCAATACCGGCACTATCGCTACGGGACTGCTCGGCCCGCAAAATAAAGGCCTCTACGATGTGTTGGGCGATGCCGTGAATACGGCGAGCCGGATGGAAGGCATATGTCCCTCTGGCGGCGTCACCATCAGCGGCGATACCTATGATTTGGTCAAACCCTATTTCGACATCCAGTCGTTGGGAGAGAAAGACGTCAAGGGCCTGCACATCGTTTCCTACTACAATGTGAAATCCTTGAAGCCGCTGGAAATGGACGAGCGGCGCATCGATCCGTCAAGCCGATTCGCCGAGCGGTGCGGCACTCTGGCCGAGGAAGTGAACAGCTTCGAGCGCAGTGCATTCGGCATGATCGACTTTACCAGCATCCAATCGCGCGATGTGGCCTTGGGCCACAACGAAGCGGTTGCCGCTTACGCGCTCGCGCTCTACCGCGCCTTGAAGGAGAGCGCGCCGGACGTGACCGGTGAGCTTGCGGAAGAAACCGTTCTGGCTGCAGCGCTGTTGCACGATGTCGGGAAATTCGACATCGACGCCGAGCGTCTGAACGAACGCTCGCCGGGCAACCAAGAGCGCACGCAGTTGCGCGCCGATTTGTTGCAGAGCACGCTCGAAGTCATAGAAAAAATCGGCCAACACGACCTCGCCCCGACGATGCGGCATTTTTATCATTTCGAGGAAACCGGTGGCGAAGGGGCGGAGGCGGATACCCTTACAGAACTACTCGCCGCGGCTGATATCTACGATGCGCTCACCGCGCCGAAAGTCTACAAAGGAACGCCATGGCGGATTTCCGGCGCTCTGGAAGAACTGTTACACCTGCCTCACTGCCAGGGTGCCGAACGGCCCATATTCGACAAGTTCGTCGAGATTATGCGGCCCAAAGACGCCGCAATTTTGACCACCACGAAAACGGAAGTCATGTTCCGCTAAAGGACACGCCTTCCGTTAGCCCGAGTCCTCTTCGCCGCTGTTGTCGCCATCTTTCGCCGCCGGTTTCTTTTTCGGCAAATCAAGACGCAGGCTCAATTCCTTCAGATGTTTCGGCGCTGCCGGCGCCGGCGCCCCCATCATCAAATCCTGTGCCGTCTGATTGAACGGGAACATGATGATCTCGCGAATGTTGGGCTCGTTCGCCAACAGCATAACGATACGGTCGATTCCCGGCGCGATGCCGCCATGCGGCGGTGCGCCATACTGGAACGCCTGATAGAGCGCACCGAATCGGGTCTCGACTTCCGATTTCTCATAGCCGGCAATCTCGAACGCCTTGACCATAACGTCAAGGCGATGGTTCCGGATCGCGCCGCTCGACAGCTCGACACCGTTGCAGACGATATCGTACTGCCAGGCGAGAATATCGAGCGGGTCTTTGTTTTCGAGCGCTTCCAGTCCGCCCTGGGGCATGGAAAACGGATTGTGACTGAAGCCGATAGCCTGGCTATCTTCGTCGCGCTCGAACATCGGATAGTCGACGATCCAGCAAAAGCGAAAACTGCCCTCCTCGATCAGGCCGAGTTGCTGCGCCAGTTCGACCCGCACCGCGCCGGCATAACGCGCCGCAAGATCTTCTTTATCGCAACTGAGGAACAAGGCGTCGCCATCGCTTAGTCCGGCCGTTTCCCTGAGTTGCTGAATCACATTGTCGGGGATGAATTTGGCGATCGGCCCCTTGCCGCCGGCGCCCTCGAAAACAATATAGCCGAGGCCGGGGGCGCCGAGCGCCTGGGTAAATTCGATCATCTTGTCGAAGAAGCTGCGCGGTTTGTCGGCGACGCCGCGCGCTGGAATGCCGCGCACCACGCCGCCTTTCTTGATCACGCCTTTAAAGGCCTTGAAGGCCACCTCCTCCAACGCGAAATATTCGGTGACGTCGACAATTTCAGTCGCGATGCGCAGATCGGGTTTATCGGTCCCGTAGCGCAGCATAGCATCAGAATAGGCAAGGCGCGGGAACGGCAGGGGCGTCACCTCTCGGTCCGAAAACTCGTCAAACACGCCGTGCATCACGGGCTCGACGGCGGCGAATACATCTTCCTGCTCGACAAACGCCATTTCGATATCGAGCTGATAAAACTCGCCGGGCGAGCGGTCGGCGCGCGCATCTTCATCGCGGAAACATGGCGCGATCTGAAAATAACGGTCGAATCCCGAACACATGACAAGCTGCTTGAATTGCTGCGGCGCCTGCGGAAGCGCATAAAACTGCCCCGGATGCATGCGGCTCGGCACGAGAAAATCGCGCGCGCCCTCGGGCGAGCTGGCCGTCAGAATCGGCGTTTGAAATTCGGTAAAGCCCTGTTCCACCATACGCAGGCGAATGCTGGTGATGATCTCGCTGCGCAGCATGATATTGCGGTGCATTCGCTCGCGGCGTAGATCGAGGAAGCGGTAACGCAAACGCGATTCCTCGCCATATTCATGCTCGCCATGCACCGGCAGCGGCAGAGTCTCGGCCGCGTTTTGGATTTCGACATCGCGAATGCGCATCTCCACTTCGCCGGTCGGCAAGCGCGTGTTTACCGTCTCCGCATCGCGCCGGACGATCGCGCCCGAAACCGTCAGAACAGATTCCGGTCGCAGATTGCGCGCCGCCTCGAACATTTCATGATCGGCCTCGACCACGCATTGCGTCACCCCGTAATGATCGCGTAGATCGACGAAAACGAGATGCCCGTGATCGCGCACGCGGTGCACCCAGCCCGAGAGACGGGCGTCTTCTCCGACATGTTCGGCGCGTAATTCGTCGCAAGTATGGCTTCTGTAGCGATGCATCCTCAACAGCTCCTGATTAGACCGCGTTCGGACCTGTGTGGCCCAGTGACGGCGGGCGAGAAAGCACATGGATGAGGTCCGTTTGTCAAGGCTCCCGCGCAATGCACTGGCCGAATCGGCAGCTTTCGCGTAAACACGGGAAGACCTCATGGCGCGACATTTCATATACAGCCTTGTTATTGTTTTTTTCGCCCTTCCGGCCATTGCGGAAGAGAATTCGGATGCATTTCTGGAAGCAGCAAAAACCGGGGATACAAACACGCTGCGCACTCTACTGGCCGAAGGTGTGGACATTCACGTGGCGGATTGGGCCGGCTGGCCGGCGCTCAATTGGGCGGCCTTGATGTTGCGCAACGAAAGCATAGAGTTCCTACTCGATTCCGGCGCCGACATCGAATATTTGGCCAAAGGCGGCAAGAACAGCGGCCGACCGCTCATGATGGCGGCAAAAAAATACCGGGGGCTGGAAGCGGTAAAACTGCTGGTCGGGCGTGGCGCCGATGTTAACGGCGCGGATCAATACGGCCGCACGCCCTTAATCATGGCCGCGCGCTACGGCCGCATCAAGATCGTTCGATATCTACTCTCCCAAGGCGCCGGAACGGACGCAGAAAGCATCATGCGAAAATGGAAAACACCACTGATTGCGGCCAATCTGCGCGGCCACGAGGAGGTCGCAGCCCTCTTGCGGGAAGCCGGGGCGGTGCGATGAACGGCATCACCGTTATTACCAAGAGCGCCCCGCTCCTCGACTATTGCTCGAGCTGGCAGCAAGCGGTCTACGTCACGGTAGATACCGAGTTTATGCGCGAGCACACCTATTGGCCCAAACTTTGCCTCATCCAAGTGGGCGGGCCGGATGAATCGGTCGTCATCGACCCCTTGGCCGAGGGAATCGATCTCACGCCGTTTTTCGATTTGCTCAGCGACCGGAACGTCTTGAAGGTATTTCATGCCGCGCGGCAGGACGTCGAGCTGTTTCATCATCTGACCGGGCATGTGCCCGAACCTCTGTTCGATACGCAACTCGCGGCGATGGTTTGCGGGTTCGGCGAATCGGTGGGCTATGAGAAACTCGCGGCCCGCCTCGCCGATGCCCAGATCGACAAGACATTGCGCTTTACCGACTGGGCGCGCCGCCCGCTCACCGATCGCCAGCTTCTCTATGCGGTGGCCGATGTCAGCCATCTCCGGCCCATCTACGACAAGCTTTCCGCGCAATTGGAAAATAACGGCAGGCGAAGTTGGATCGACGAAGAAATGAAAATACTCACCAGTCCGGCGACATACGAAAACGCGCCCGAGGACGCCTGGAAACGAATCAAAGTCCGCAATGGCAAGCCCCGCTTCCTGGCAATCCTGCGCGAGGTCGCGTCCTGGCGGGAAATGGAAGCGCAACGCCGGGACGTGCCACGAAATAGAATCATACGGGAAGAAGCCTTGACCGAGATCGCGGCCCATGCGCCTGCCAGTGTAGAGGAGTTGGCACGGGTGCGGGCGATCAGCCAGAAACTCGCCGAAGGAGATATGGGGCGAGCTATTTTGAAGGCAGTCGAATACGCCCTTTCGCTAGGCAAAGAGAGTTACCCTTCCCAGCCCAAGCAATTCGAAAAACCGCTTGGCATGGCGCCGCTTATGGATCTTCTGAAAGTTCTGCTGAAAATGCGCTGCGAGCAGTCCGGTGTGGCGCAGAAATTGGTCGCCACGGTCGGCGATTTGGAGCGCTTCGCCGCCGGTGATGAGACGTCGCCGCTGCTCAGCGGTTGGCGGCGGGAGCTTTTTGGCGAACTCGCACTGGCGCTAAAAGGCGGCCGCGTCGCTCTGACCGTCTCGAACGGCCAAATTCAGGTGATCCCGCAAGATGCGGAAGCGGCCACACTTACGGCCCCGGCGAAACGGCCGAGGCGGCCGCGCAGGCGACCGCGGCGCGGCAATCAGAGACCGCCGGACGAAACGCGCGCCGATTAGCCAGCCGATCGAACTATTCCAACTATGTTATGAGAGAACGGTCGTCAGTTTGGCGCGTTCCGCGCCAACCGGGGCCGAGCGACCGGGCGGCGCCATGAAGGCCTCATGGACATTGAATCTCTCCCCGTCCCGCCAAATGCGCGAATACTCGCCGTCTGCTCCGAGTTGCCAGCTTTGATCGCTATCCTTCAAGTTGAAAGTCATTATCTGATCCATAAGCCGCGCATGAACGGTTTCGTCGCGGATTGGGACCAGAACCTCAACTCGCCAATCGAAATTGCGCGGCATCCAATCCGCCGAGGATAGGAAGACTTTCGCCTGCGGCGAAGGCAAACCGTGCCCGGCGCCGAAGCAGGCGATTCGCGCATGTTCCAAGAAACGCCCGATGATGCTTTTGACGCGGATGTTTTCAGACAATCCCGGCACGCCCGGGCGCAGACAACAAACGCCGCGCACCACCAAATCGATGGAGACGCCGGCCTGAGACGCGCGGTAGAGCGTGTCGATAACCTCGCCGTCGACCAGGGCATTGAGCTTGGCCCAAATGGCCGCCGGCCGATTTGCCCGGGCATGGGTGATTTCGTCTTCGATCAAAGACAGAATTTCATCGCGCAGGTCGATGGGCGCAACGGCGATGCGCTCAAACTTATCGGGCCGCGCGCCGCCGGTTAGATAATTGAACAAATAGGCGGCGTCATGACAGAGCGCCGGATCAGAGGTAAAGAACGAAAGGTCGGAATAAACTTTCGCCGTGATCGGGTGATAGTTACCAGTGCCGAAATGAACGTAACTGCGAATGCCATCCACCTCGCGCCGCACCACGAGTGACGCCTTGGCATGGGTTTTCTTATCAAAGAAGCCGTAAATGACCTGGGCGCCGGCGCGCTCCAAATCGCGCGCCCATTTGATATTGGCTTCTTCGTCGAAGCGGGCGTTCAACTCGACCAAGGCGGTAACCGATTTGCCGGCCTCCGCCGCTTCGATCAATGCCTTGACGATCGGCGAATCATCGCTGGTGCGATAAAGCGTTTGCTTGATCGCCACGACGTCGTGGTCGCGAGCCGCTTGATCGAGAAACTGCACCACCATATCGAAGCTTTCATAAGGATGATGCACGAGCAAATCCTTGGAACGGATTGCCGCGAAACAGTCGCCGCCATGTTCCCTTACGCTTTCCGGAAAGCGTGCACGGTAAGGCGGGAACAAAAGATCGGCGCGCCCGCTGTCGATCAGCTCAGCGGTATCCGCCATGCCGAGCAAACCATCGACTTTAACGATGCCCGAGCTATCCACCGCTAAACTGCCGGCCACGAAATCGAGCAGGCCCCGCGCGATCCCGCCGTTGACTTCCAAGCGGATCACGTTACCGCGGCGGCGCTTCTTAAGAGCGGATTCGAACACGCGGACCAAATCCTCCGCTTCCTCTTCCAACTCGATATCGCTGTCGCGAAGAATCCGGAATTGCCCCACCTTGACGATCGAAGATCCGACGAAAAGGCGCTCAAGAAACTGCTCGACAAGCTGCTCAAGCGGCAAGTAACGCGGCGCGCGGCCCGGACGCGGCGGAAGTGCTACAAATCGTTCGACCCCGGCCGGCAAGGGAACAAGCGCCGGGCGCGCCGACCCATCGCGCAATTGCTTAAGCTCCAATACCAACGCGTAGCCAAGATTGGGGATGAAGGGAAAAGGATGCGCGGGGTCGATTGCGAGGGGTGTGAGAACCGGAAACAGCCGGTTCATAAAAAATTGCTCGGCCCATTCGCGGTCCGCTTCGTCCAAATCATCGATGCCGGAAACCGAAACGCCGGCATTACCCAGCAAGCTGCGCAATTCGTGCCAGCAATCCTGTTGCCGCGCCATCAGTTTGCCGGCCCGCGCGTTGACGGCGTTTAGCTGTTGATCGGGCGTCAAGCCATCCTGGCTGAGTTGCTTGACCCCGGCATCCACCTGGCCGCGCAATCCGGCGGCGCGCACCATATAGAATTCATCCAGATTCGAGGCCGAAATGGAAAGAAAGCGCAAACGCTCCAACAGCGGGTGCGCCGTATTCTCCGTTTCCTCGATGACGCGCTCGTTAAACGCCAACCAGGAAAGCTCGCGATTGATATAGCGCTCTCCCGGCGAGAAATCCTGTGGCCGAATATCCTTGGCGTTCGTTGTTTGGTCTACCATGTCCAATGCTCAATTCATGCCCGAGGTTGCGACAGCGCGCAACTCGGCAACCTAGTTTAGCACGCGCGGCGACGGCGGCAATTTATCCCCCGCCTGTTCCGGAAAGCGCGAGCCGCGCCAACGGGATCGTTACTTGGCGCTGTTCGGCAAGCGCGATGCGGTCGATCTCGGCCGCAAGACCGCGGGCGGCGGAGAATGACCGTTCCATTCTGGTCAGCAGAAACGAAATAACTTCTTCGCTCACCGGCAACTGGCGATCTTCAAACATTTTCCGCATGACGGCGCTCAACACTGTGTCGTCGGGATCGGCAATCGAGATTGCCGGCATGGCACGAAGGCGGGAGAGCAGATCCGGCAGACGAAACGCCATGCGGGCCGGTGGCTCCAACGCCGTGAACAGGATGTGCCCACCCTTTTCGCCGATCAAATTATAGAGATGGAGTAGTGTTCGTTCCGGGATATCTGCATCGACATTTTCGACGATTAAACTCGGGGCGTCAAAAACAATGTTCGCCGCATCCCTTTCACTCAGCGCCGCCGCTGTGACAGTTTCCGCCGCGCTCCGGGCGCGCCAAATTTCGGCCAAATGCGTCTTTCCGCAGCCCGGCGAACCGTAAAGCACAAGACCGGTCGCCGGCCAATCGGGCCAGCGCTCAATCCATAGCAGCGCATTTTCATTACACGGCGCGGCGATGAAATCTTCCTTGCCCAAAGCCGTGCGGTGGCCAAGATCGAGGGGAAGTTGCACGGTCTCGCGCCTTTGCTTGGGCATCTACTCTAGGATTGCTGAGTATCGCTGGTTTCTTCCGGCTTAACAGCCTCTTCGTCGCCAAGATAAATCTTGCTCTCAAGATACTGGCCGATGCCGAAGCGAACGATCACGCCGAACAATGCGGCGACCGGCAGCGCGATCAGCATGCCAACGAATCCAAACAACGTGCCACCGCCAAGAACGGCAAAAATAACCCAAACCGGATGGAGGCGGATGCGGTCGCCTACCAGTTTGGGGGTGAGAAACATGCCTTCGGCCAGCTGGCCGATAATGAAGATGCCGGCAATTACGGCAATCCGCCAGCCCTCATCGAATTGTAGAAATGCCAACCCGACACAAATAATCAATCCGCCCAGCGATCCGAGATAGGGAACGAAGGAAAGGATACCCGCCGCCAAGCCGATCGCCAGGCCGAATTGAAGCCCGGCGACGCTCAAAGTCGCGGCGTAAAACACGGCCAGGATGATGCACACCATTCCGGTGCCGCGCACGAAGCCGGAAAGCGTGCTGTCCATGATGCGCGCTTGCTCGCGAATGGTCTCGGCCTGCGCTTTTGGGAGCCAGCTATTCAGACGGGCGACAATCGAATCCCAGTCGCGCAACAAATAAAATGTGACGACCGGCGTGATGAACAACAAAGCAAGGAAATTAACCAGCGCCATTCCCCCTGCCCAAATATTGCCCAACATACCGAGGACGAATTGTGCCGCGCGCTCGGAAAACTGCTCGATCACTGCATCGGCGCGATCGGTTTGCTCGGTGTCGAACTTGTTCGTCCAGCGCTCTATCACCGGTTCGGCCCACCCCCGGGCAGCCTGAAAATAGTCAGGCAGGTTGCCGAGAAAATCGATGATCTGCCCTTGCAACAGCGGCACCGCGAAAATCAGGAACAGAACAACCAGTATCGTGAACGCGGCGGTAATTATGGTGGTGGCGAGGGTGCGGGACAGGCCGGCCCGCTCGAGCCGATCGGCGACGGGATCGAGAAAATAGGCCACCGCCATGCCGGCCACGAAGGGCAGCAAAATGTTTTGAAAGAGCACCAGCAAGATGACCACAACGGCAAGCGCCGCCAGCCAAATTCCGGCATAGGTGCGAATATTCATCGTCATGGCGCTATAGATTATTCCCGCTCGTCCCACTCTGCCCGCCGGAAGCATTGCTGTGCAACACCCAGCCACCGGATTCGAAGTTGAGAGCGAGATCCGACTGTTCTAGACCCAGCATCAATTGTTCTCTTTCGCCGAAATAATGCAGCAAAATGTCGGCCTGGCCGCGCGACAAGGCGGCTAGATCTATGCTGACGACGACCGCCAGATCGCGAAGCCGGCGCCGCATATCGACCCAATCCCCAAGCGAATTCAACGGCACCGCGATGCGCAATTCGTTCTCGCGGCCGAAACGCAGCATGTTAGCTTGCTTCCAGTTTCCTTCCACCAGCGCCATGACCCGCCCGACGGCGCGCGCCAAAAGGCTTTCCCGGCTGTCGCTTGGCGCGCCGCGTAACAATTCGCGCGTTGTCCTTTCCGCGGCCGCCCCGACACGATGAACCGTCAATTGCAGAATGGCGCCCTCCACCGGCCCACGGACCCGGCGGCTCTTTGAGATGCCCGTTTCTGCGACACTAACTCTCTCGGCGTCGTTGCCAGTGCCGTCGCCAACATCGGTAATGCCATCATTCGAATTGCCCTCCGCCGTCGGTTCCGGCGGCTCCGGAAGCTCAAGATAGGCCGAAGCGACCACCACTTCCTGGGTGCCGTAGCGCTCGGCCAAGCCCAATAGCGCTTCGCGCGACGGCGCCATTGCTAGGGCGGCGTCCATTGCAGCCATGTCAATAACGTCACCCAATGGCAGGATCAACGGCACCAGGCCCTCATTGGCCGGGCGCGCCAGCCATGCCGCGCGCCAGTCGCCGGGCTCCAACCACAGGATCGGGCCGTCACCGGTGTCATAGACGGGTACCACCAGGACGTCGTTGCTGCGCGTCTCGGCAAAGCGGATTTTTCGCTGACGCAGCAATTTGCGCATCCCAAATTTGTTAAAATAAATTGTCAAATTCGCCCGGTATCTCGTTGAAGATAAAAGCTCTTTTTCGATAACATAGCCGTCGACCAAGGCTGTGATTTGAGCGTATTCGAGAACCGGCAAAAGCACTTGGTCTTCCGACAGGACGAGGCGCCGGAGGAGACGGTCGAACGCTGCACGCTGTCCCTTGGCCAGGGCCAGGGAACGTGCCTCGGCAGCGGACACGGCGGAGGAATCGACGGCCAGATCCCGTATCGTGTAGACCGATTCCGCTTTCGCCCCACCTGCCGACAGAATGGCGCAAAGAACGAGAACAACAACGAATACGGTAACTCTCCGCAAAGAACGCGGCTGAATCATTACAGAACGCCCTGACTTAAAGTATGTTGCGAATGCGCAGCCATCTTGGGGACGGGCTCCCTCGAAATGCGGAACAGAATAGCATGAGCAAGCGAATAATCGATAGCGTGGGTAAGCGCCAAAGCTCTGTGACGCAACTGAAACTTGCGGTGCTGATATCCGGCGGCGGAACCAATTTACAGGCACTAATCGATGCGTGCGCCGGGACGGACTTCCCAGCCGGCATATCCCTGGTCATCTCCAATCAGGAAAACGCCGGCGGTCTTATGCGCGCCGATAAGGCCGAAATACCGACGCGTGTCATCCGCCATCTCGATTTTACCGACCGCGACGCTTTCGATGATGCCCTTACGGCCGCTTTGGAGGCCGCGAATGTGGAGCTGATTTGCCTCGCCGGGTTCATGCGTATTCTCGGGCGCGCATTTATCGAACATTGGCAGGACCGGCTGATCAATATTCACCCTGCCCTGCTGCCCGCCTTCAAGGGGTTGCATACCCATCGGCACGCTCTGGAAGCCGGCGTGCGCATCGCCGGCTGCACCGTTCACTACGTCCGCGCCGAAGTCGATGTGGGGCCGATTATCGCCCAAGCGGCCGTTGCCGTCCTCCCCGGAGACACGGAGGAAAGTTTAGGCCAGCGGGTCTTAAAACAGGAACATCGGCTCTATCCGCTCGCGGTCGAGCTTATCGCGCGGGGTCACGTGCGCATCGAAGGCGGCAACGCGAAGCTCGAAAGCGATTGGGCCGGCGAAGACGTGACGCTGATCAATCCATTGCCGGCGCCGGAAAAATAAAAAAGGCCCGCGGCGAGATGCCGGCGGGCCTTGATCGTCTATCTGGCTGAGATTAGTTGGCGTTCTCAGCGAAGGTCTCAACCACGCCGTCGACGCGGGCGCGGATCGGTGCGATCGCGTCATTCGCCGTCTTCACCGCCATCTCGGTAATCTTGCTCGATTCCGAAACATAGTTGTCGAAGGCGCTGCGCGCCCAGTCAGCCTGCAACTCCGCCGCATCGGCGGGATTCTTGGCGGCAAAAATGGCTTCTGCCGCGACGCCGTTGCGTTCGAAGGCGCGCTTGGCGAAAGCAAACCATGCTTGATTGACGTCACCGAAGCCCTGCGCGGCGATACTTGTCGCAGCGACGAACGCTTCCATGTTCCCACGCCCGGCATCGGCCAGTTTCTCAAAGGAACCGTTGGCATCCCAACCGTTGGCGAAAATGTTTCCGTTGGTCTTACTCTTTTGCGTCGGCATTTTGTGCTACCCCAAGACTGTTAAATTGCTGCACTGCGATATTATGTTGCAGTGCAGCATAATTGTCAAGGGTTTGATCTAAAACCTCTTATGGCGAGAAATCTCGGGGCGGTGTGAAAAGCGGCCGCTTCCCCGGGCAGGCCGCAAGATTCAACGGGACTCCTCGAATATCATTGGCTCGGACTCTCGCGCATCCTTCAAGGCAAGCGATCGGCGCAGTGGCGAATAAAACGCCGGCTTCTGGTTGTTTTCCTGGATTTGATTTCTAAATGGTGAGCGCATGCGCACACCTGTTTGGGTGCCACGGTTCTGTTCCGTCGCGTCCTGGAGCTGCTGCGCAAGCTCGCGGCTCCAGGGCATTCTGTAAGCGCGCGGTTCGGTGACCCCGCGAATCTGCAACCAGACGAAAATCGCCTCGCCTTCGCGCGGCGATGCGCCGAGCACGCGTGCCTCGGTAACCGTTCGCATCGCCCATTCGAGATGGATCGGTTTGGGCCGGCTGAGGAGATCCGAGAAGCCGATATAGGAAACAATGATCAAGCCCGCCGTCGCGATCACCGATGCGCCGCGAATCCACAATTTTCTCGGCGCCCATATGCTGATGCTGGCCAACACCGCGGCCAGGAATACAACGGCGGCAAAGAGATAGATCATATCGTCCATCAACTTTTCTCCGCGCGCAGCGGCAGATACACGTTATGCACGCTATCGGGAACCAGCTCGGCGTCGCCATCAAGCTTGAAGCGAAAGACGGTTATTTCATCGCCGACCTGCCGCAGCACGGCTTTGCCGGCGATAATCTGTTGGGTCGAGGTTGTTGATGTGCGTTTGACGCTGACCACCACATCAACAGCAAATGGCTCGGTAATTTCGCTTCGGCTGTTATAGAGGTGAAGATTGACGACATATTCGCCGACCGGCGCACCGCGGCTATAGCTCACTTCATAGTTTAAATCGCTGGCATCGCGCAGATGTCCGCGATCGTCACGTAAGAGATTGAAAACACTGCCGCCTTTATTTGAATAGCCGACCGCCCTGTCACCCGGCGCCTGAACCCAAAGGTCGACATCGGTATCGAGTTTATCCGGCCAACGGATTTCGACCATGACATTGCCGGGCGGGTCCATGGACTCTTTCGCGGCCTGAGCGGGCGGATTGATATGCGGCAGCAGCAACAGCACGGTGACACGACGAAGCCCGCCAGAACGAGCATGATGACGTCCCGGAAGACGGTGCCGCCGGTATCGTCTTCGAGAGGATCAATCTCGAGCATAGCGCTCGCCAAGCTCGACCACCGAGGTCACCAGGTTCACCGTGCCGCTCAGGAGAAGCCGGTAATTCACCATCAGCCCAATGTTCAGGATAGCGCCGACCAGAGTGGTATAGAGCGCCACCGACATGCCGCCGATGAGGGTAGAAATCATCGGGCCGACGGAATTTACGTCGGCGGCAAGATCCACATCGACGCCGGAAAGCGCGATGATGAAGCCAATGACCGTACCGATAAGGCCCAGCAATACGAGGGAATTGGCAATATGGCGCACGATGCCGATGCGGTTTGACAGCTTTAGCTTTAGCAATTCAGCGGTAATGGAGCGACTGTTGGCGCTGCGCAGGCGAATGGCCGATAAATAGCCGCCGACGCGCGACGGCTTGAGCGGATCATAAGCCTTGATCTGGTTTAATTCGGTGCTGGCGCGCCAAATCTTCCACCCGCACAGCGCAAGCCCGACGACAAACAGGCCAAAAATCAGCATCACCAATCCGGTGCTGTCGGCGGCCATCGCCTTGGCGACCCAGCCCTGCAGATAGGCCGCGCTGAGCAGCGCCGCACCGACCAAATTTACGAGAAGGAAACGGAGAAGAAGTAAAAAACGGTGGCGATCAAGCGAGAATTCCCGGCCTTCGAGGGCTTTCTCCAACTCGGCAAGAGGACTGACGCCGAGAGATTCCCGATCATGGGATTCGCCTTCTTCCGAATTTACGTCGGCCTGCTCACCCCGGGCGTGGCTATCCTGATCTCGACGCCTACCAAAGTGTGAACCGCCGGTAATATCGGCAACTCGAAGAGCCATTTTTTGTCCCCTCTTATAATCTATCCGTCTCGTCTTCTCCCTGGTTTGCGAATCCCCGAACCGCCGCTGTTAAGACCGTGGCGTGCGTGAATCTAAATTTCTATACTGAGATAGTTAAACATATATTTATTTGTACCCCTTTAATCTTCAAATATGCCCACAATGTCTTGAATTCCTTTTTCTTTGTAAGCACTTGAATCTCTCTTGAAATTACCCATTTGGCGGGTTGAAACCGCCGAGCCCTGAGGACCAACTCGTCATGACATCAGTTGCAGCCAATGAAACCGGCGCAGTCTTTACCTCACCGGCGTTTGACCGCCATGAAGAGGTCATCTTTTACACCGATGCGAAAAGCGGACTTCGTGCGATTATCGCCATTCATGACACAACGCTTGGCCCCGCCCTTGGCGGTTGCCGCATGTGGCCCTACGGAAACGAGCAGGAGGCGATCACAGACGTACTCCGTTTGTCGCGCGCGATGAGCTTCAAGAACGCGCTTGCGCAATTATCCACGGGCGGCGGAAAGAGCGTGATCATCGGCGATCCGGAGCGCGACAAGAGCGAGACCCTGTTTCACGCCTTCGGGCGATTCGTGGAAAATCTCGGCGGCCGTTACATCGTCGCCGAGGATGTCGGCACGAATGTCGATGACATGAGCCACATCAGAAGCCAAACCTCCCACGTCATGGGATTTTCGGCACGTCAAGGCAGCAGTGGAGATCCTTCGCCGGTCACGGCGTATGGCGTTTTTTGCGGTCTCAAGGCCGCCGTCGAGTTTCGTCTCGGCCGCGTCGATCTTGCCGGCCTCAGCGTCGCCGTGCAAGGTATTGGCCATGTCGGTTATCAGCTTTGTAAATACCTTCATGAGGCCGGCGCCAAACTGATGGTGAGCGACATCCACGGCGCGGCGGTAGCACGGGCCAAGGCGGATTTCGGCGCCCGTGCCGTCGCCGGCGAGGACATATACAGTCAGGACGTCGATGTCTTCGCGCCTTGCGCGCTGGGCGCCGAACTCAACAGACGGACCATTCCGCAACTCAAAGCTCAGGTCGTTGCGGGCGCCGCCAACAACCAATTGGAATGCGCCGAGGATGGCGCCAAACTGGCCGAACGCAATATTCTTTACGCGCCCGACTATGTGATCAACGCGGGTGGCGTTAGCAATCTCTCCTACGAGCGAGAGAACGGCTATGCGCGCGATCAGGCAATGGCGCATACGGCGCGCATTTACGAAATCACTTTGGAAATTTTCGGCCGCGCCAAACGGGAAGGCCGTCCGACAAGCGATATCGCCGACGACATGCCGCAAGAACTGCTTGGCGCACATAGCTAGGCGGTTGACGGAACCTCATACGCAGGGCATTTATCCGCCGGCGCCAATTCAAGCGCGACGGTCCGCAAGAAAAGTATCAACATGAAACTTGTCACTTACGAATTGGCCGGCGCGGTCAGCCTCGGTGTGATCGACCCGCAAGCCGGTATGATCCACCCGCTCAGCGAAAGCGAATCGGCATACGGCAACGAAATGGTATCGCTCATTAAGCGACACACCACGCTCAACACCATATTGGCAACCGAGGCTGTTCGCATCGCATTGGAAGAGGTGAAATTGCTGGCGCCGATACCTTGTCCGGCCAAAAATATTTTTTGCGTGGGTAAAAACTATTTTGAACACGCCCAGGAATTTACCCAAAGCGGCTTCGATGCAACGAGTAAACGGGGCGACAATGTTCCAGACAATCCGATCATATTTACCAAGGCGCCGACCACGGTCACCGCGCCGGGCGATGATGTGCCATGCCACGACGCGGTGAGCGCGCAGCTGGATTATGAAGCCGAACTTGCGGTTATCATCGGCCAGGGAGGACGCGGGATCACCAAAGCCGAGGCCTATGACCATGTCTTCGGCTATACCATCACGAACGACGTGACGGCGCGCGACCTGCAACTCAAGCATCGTCAATGGTTCATTGGTAAATCGCTCGACGGCACCTGTCCGATGGGACCATGGATCGCGAGCGCGGACGAAATAGACGCGGAAAATCTTTCAATCAGATGTTGGATAAACGGCGAATTGCGGCAAAACGCAAATTCGCGGGATTTAATTTTCGACATCCCGACCTTGATCGAAACGTTATCCGCGGGCATTAGGCTGGAGCCGGGTGATATCATATCCACCGGCACGCCCGCCGGCGTTGGCATCGGATTCGACCCGCCACGTTTTCTTGCCCCCGGCGACGTCATGAAGATTGAAATCGACGGGCTCGGAACGCTCGAAAACAGGATCGCCAAAACGGCCTAAAGTCATTTGTTAGGGGAGACGAAAGATCATGATGAGAATCAACAACAAGCTGCTCGAGGTCGAGCAACACGGCGAAGGCGACGCGATGATCATGGTGCATGGTCTCGGAGGGACGGCAAATGCCTGGTATCCGCAGGCCAACTTGCTGGCGCGCTCGTTTCGCGTCATTCGGCCCGATATGGAAGGCTCCGGACGCTCGCCAGCAAAGGGTAAAATTTCCATCGCCACTTTGGCCAAGGATGTCACCAAGCTGATGGACAAATTGAATATCAAGTCAGCGCATTTCCTTGGCCATTCGATGGGCACGATCGTATGTCAGCACATCGCTGCCGGCAGCCCGGCACGGGTTAAAAGTCTGGCGCTTCTGGGACCGCTGGCGGAGCCGCCGCAACCCGCGCGCGGCGCTCTCAAAGACCGCGCCGCCGCCGCGCGCGGAAGCGGCATGGTCCCGATCGCCGATACCCTGGTGCAAGTCGCCCTTTCGGCCGATTCGCGGATCCACCAACCGGCCGTCGCCGCGTTCGTGCGCGAAATCATCATGCGTCAGAACGCTGAAGGCTACGCCCGTACCTGCGAAGCGCTGGCGGCGGCGAAGTCCGCCGATCTTAGCAAAATCAAATGCCGCACATTACTGATCACCGGCGATGAAGACGGTGTGGCGCCGCCCGCCAACGTTCAAAAGCTCTCGCGCGCCATCAAGGGCTCGAAATCCATCGTGCTGGATGGCTGCGGCCATTGGACTCCAATAGAGAAGCCATCCGAGGTGAATGCCGCGCTGATGAATTTCTATTTCAATTGACGGCGACATGGCACGGCAAGCAACCAGCGAAGCGCGCAAGGTTTCGGCGCGAGCCAAAGCGAAATCCAGACGGCCGGCCCCGGTCCGGCAGCCGGCCACTCTCTACGTATGCCGTTCTTGCGTCTGGAGCGAAGCGCAACGCGAAATTGACGACAGGCGTCAGGGGGATTTTCTGCTTGAAGCCATTAAGCAGGAGATCGAGCGCGTTCCGCTGCCTCAGAATACCGGCCTGCGCGCCGTGCATTGCCTCAACGGCTGCAAGAGCCCATGCAATGTGGCGTTCCGCTCACCCGGCAAGCATGGTCTCCGTTTCAGTCGCTTGACACCGGAAAATGCCGGAGAGGTACTGTCGTTCCTTGGCGCCTACCTGGATAGCGAAGTGGGCGATGTGCCGGAAACAGCCGTACCGGAAGGCATGCGTGGCAAACTGACGGTCCGAACGCCACCACCGCCGATCCGTCCAGTTCGAAGTTAAAATAATCCTCTTCGCCGCAACAAGCCTTCAAGCTTGCGCGGCGGCAGCGCCGAATCGCTCCTATAGCGCCGGATACCGTCGCATTGCAGGCGGCGCAGCAGACCGTGCAATTCCTCCGAATCGATATTGCTGGCATTGACCTTGAGCCCGATCCCGTGGGCCAGGGAAATCAACGCCGTCAGCAGCAGTCGGTCGGCGTGATTCTTCGGAGCGCTGCTCAATATCCCATCTTCCAACGACAAATTATCGAGCGGCAAGCTGCGCCAGTTTTCCAGCAGCTGCGCGCCTACCGAAAATCCGTCGACAGTGAGTTGCAAGCCGTGCGCTTTAAGCTCCAGCAACATAGGGGCCAGGCTTTCAGGGTCAGCCTGCAACATATCTTTTGAAAAATGCAGCTCGAACTCCCGGCCCTCAAGCTCATATTCGCTGAGTGCCCGGGCGATGCGCGGCGCCAGGCGCGAATCCAATAATTGCGGCGCCGCAATTTCCAGGGCCAGCGGGAGGTATCCCCATTCGCGATCCCGCCAAGACGCCTTTTGCCGGCACACGACCGCCAGTACCCAATCAAAAAATTTGTCCAACATGCCGGCTTCCGCGACCAACGGCTGATAGTCGTTCACCGGGACCACGCCGCGCTCGGGGTGACGCCATGTCGGCACACAGCGAATGACTTCGGGGCGTTGAGTTCTGCATTCTACCTCGACCCGGTAATGCATTTCGAACTTGCCGTCTTGAAAGGCGCGAAAGAGGCTTGCCGTCCTATCGTGACGTTCCGACGCCTGCAATTCCAATTCACCGGTGTAGAAACGAAATCCCGTTTCGCCTTTCGCCGATACCGCGTCGAGCGCCGCGTTCGCGCGGGCAATGAGCTCGCCACTGTCCGCGTCATGCGTGGGGTAGAGTGCGATGCCGGCGGTGGCCGCCAACGTACCCCCCGCCATCACGTTCGTACGGCCGCGACACCCATGCGAACAAGGGCTCGCAAACTTCATCGGCCGCCATGGGGAGGCGATTGCCGATAAGGATCGCCGCGAATTTGCCGACGCCGAGCGGGCGAATGGTTTCGAATCCGCTGTCTTTTAAGCGCGACAGCCGGTTTTCCATCTCGGTGAATACCGTCGCCACCGAGGCGCTCCCCAGAGCGCGCCGAATACGCTCCGCACTGACGACTTGGATCATGAACACCGCGACGCGCACACGGTCCGATTTGCCGCGCGCGAGCGCCTTGCCGAATTCGGCTTCGAATTCACGCTCTGCGTCTCTTGCCCCATTCCGCCCGTCATTTTGCATTAGAGACTTCGAGACACTGCCGTTATCTGCCACCGCCATTTCCGCCTTGCGGCGCAGGCGCAATTTTACCGCAGCGACGAGGTCGGTGAGGGCGAACGGTTTGACCAGGTAATCGTCCACGCCGAGTTGCAGTCCCTCGCGCATGTCGCTTACCTGGCTTTTCGCGCTCAGGAAGATAAACGGAATGCCGGCCGTCGAACTGTCCTTGCGCAATTCGTTCAACGTCGCGTGACCATCAAGCCTCGGCATCAAGATATCGCAAATGATCAGATCGGGTCCGGCATCGCGCGCCACTTGCAGGCCCGCCTCGCCATCTTCGGCGTCAACAACATCAAACCCTTCGAAGGTGAGGCTCGCCACAATGCGTTCCCTGACTTCAGGAGAGTCTTCAATGACCAGAATCTTGGACATCACTGAACTTCTGTAGCACCCGCCAGCGGCAGCGTGACGAGCCATTTCGTACCCTCGCCTTCTGCGCTTTCAAAGCTCACCTGCCCGCCGTGCCGCTCGACCGCACGTTTGAGAATTGCCAAGCCGAGACCGGTTCCCGAAATTGCGCCGACATTGGGGAAGCGGTGAAACGCCTCGTAGATATTTTCCCGTTCGGACTCCGGAATACCAATTCCTTCATCCGTAACTGCGATACTTACTTCATGTTTGTCCCGTGCCACCGCGAGATGGACGAGACCGCCATTCGGGGAGTATTTGACGGCGTTTGACAGCATGTTACTCACCATATGCCGCACCAATTGCTCGTCCAGAACGACATTGTCGAGTGCGCCCGTCCAGTCGAATTTCAGCTCATGTCCTTGCTTGGCGTCGACCTTCGCCATTTCGATCATCTCGGCGCACAGGCGGTGCAAATCGAGAAGCGCCGGCTTGAGTTCGAGCCGTCCCGCCTCCGCCCGTCCGATAGTTAAAATATCGTCCAGCAGTTCGGTGATGTTGGTAACTTCACGGGCGATTTCCTGTAGGTAAGTGGTTTTCTTTTCATCCCGCATGCGGTCGCCATAATGTTCCAACAGATCGACCGAGGCCCGAATGGTCGTGAGCGGGGTACGGAATTCATGCGACGCCATTGCCACGAAGCGCGATTTTAATTCGCCCAGCTCACGCTCTTTCTTCAAGGCCTCCTCAAGTTCAATTCGGGTGCGCTTGCGGTCGCTTACATCGAAACCCATTTGCCAGGCTGCCCAGCCGGATACCGGATACATGCTCGAAATATTAAACCAGGAAATGGTTTTTGAGCTTCCGTCGCTGCACGCGATTTCCCATTCCCAGTCGCGGTAATCGCTGGGCTCCAGGAGCGCGTTGCGGATGTCGGTACGGCTCTTCTCATCCGGATACAACATGTTCAGCCCTTTCGGGTTGCCGACGATCTCTTCGGCGCTGAAGCCGGTAATCCGTTCGCATTCGCGGTTCCAAACGATGGTGTTTCCCTTTTCATCGAGGGCGAACATCATCACCGGCATGTTTTGGATGACCCGGCGCAAGCGGTCTTCGCTTTCTTTCAACGCGGATTCGCCGAGGCGCTCTTCCGTGCGATCCTGCGCCAGAATAACGAAGCCATCGGCTTCACCATCTTCGCCGCGGTGCGGCACCAGGAGAACGCGATGGAAGCGCGGGCCATACTCGCTTTCGCGGCGGTCCTCGAACGTCACCATACGGCCGGCGAGAACCTCCTCAATATGCGGCTGAATTGCTTCGACAAGCATGGAATCGCCAAGCTTTGAAAGATGCGTGCCGATCAATTCCGTCCGCGAGCTTCCGAACCAGGTCTCACTGGATTTGTTGCCGAAACGGAAGCGTAGATCCTTGCCAATAAATGTGATCAGAACCGGCAGGTTTTCCGTAATCAAGCGAAGCTGACGCTCGCTGTCACGCGCCACTTTTTCCGCGAGAGCCTGTTCGCCCATGCGCCGCTCGAGTTCGCGATTGGCGTCGCGCAGTTCCGCGGTACGCTCGATCACAAGCGCGTCAGCGGTTTCGCGGGCTTCCGCCACACCCTGAAATAGCTCGGTGTTCTCGAATCTGAGACGCACCGAGTTAAACATGGACAAATAAACATTGCGCGCGAAATACATCAGCATGGCCGCGAACAGCAGGACCATGCCGCCCATAACGATATAAGGCTGCTCGCCTATCACGAAAAAGGCTGTGGCGCTCATGATGATGGCGGGCACACAAAACCCGTAAAATGCAGGCAGACAGAAGGTTAGCCCCGCCATAGCGCCGGCGCTCATGCCGCCGATGACGAAAGCCATGAAGATTTGATGGATGATCGAATCCGACGCGAGGATAACAAATATTTCGCCCAATCCCCATGCCACACCGCCCACGGTGATGACCGCGGTCGCAGTAAACCTCAGTTTTGTTGCTTCTTCATCCGTCAGAATTTTCTTGCGCGGGCGAAGCGCGAAAATCGCAAGACGCACCACCGATAAACATACCAAAAAACCGCTCCAGGCGATCAACGGAATATGGGGTACGGAACTCCAAACGACCGCGGCGACAAGGACAGCATTGAGCGCACTCACCCCAATGGCTGCATAAATTTGTTTGTAAAATGTGCGGTAAAGCTCCGCGTTACAGCGCACCGTCAGATCGTAATCCGCGTGTTTCGCAAAAGCGAACCTGCTGTCCTCGTGAAGAGAATTCTGATTGGCGGCGTTCATCTCGATCCGTCTCGACCCGACATTTCTCAGTGGATAAGATTAAATCATCTTAGCCAATTTCGTATTACGAAACTAACCTGGTTGGCGGGGCGTAAATATGTCAATCGGGACAGGAAAAAAATCATGAAAAAATACGATGATCATTATGAAGCCGAATACAATTTACGGGCGCGCCACCCCGATTTCGAGACATATTTTGAGCGCTGGCAGAGCGACAGCGCGCACGCACGCAACAGTCTGCCATGCAGCCTCGACCAACAATATGGCGATGGCCCGAACATGTCGCTCGACATCTTTCCGCAACCCGGCGCATCCCATCCGATCGTGCTCTTCATTCACGGCGGATATTGGCGCGCCATGGACAAGGATTCGTTCGCCTATCCGGCGATCGGCCTGAACGACGCGGGCGTCGTCTATGTTTCTGTAAACTACGCATTGGCGCCGTCCGTCACGCTTGATGAGATCGTCGAGCAATGCCGCCAGGCCGTCGTCTGGGTACACCAAAACGCTGAAAAATATGGCGGCGATCCCGACCGCATTCATATTAGCGGTCACTCCGCCGGTGGGCACCTTACGGCGATGATGCTGTCGACGGACTGGGCGAAATGGGGTGCGGCGGAAATCAAACTGGCCGGCGGAATCGCCATTAGCGGAATATTCGAACTCGTTCCGCTGCTGGAGACGAGCATCAACGACTGTGTTCAGCTCGACCAGACTGCGGCATTGCGCAACAGCCCATCGGCGTTCGTGCCGTCAAACGGCCCCCCCATGATCGCCGCTGTCGGCGCAAACGAAACCGATGAATTCCTCCGCCAGTCCCGTGAATACGCCGAGGCGTGGAACGCGCAAATTGGCAATGGGCAGTACCTGCCGCTCAAGGGATTTCACCATTTTGACGTCGTGTGCGAACTCGGCCGCACCGGCAGCGAACTGAATGACGCGGTATTGGCGCAAATCGGCCTTTAGCTAATTTTCTTACTGCCATCCGACGCGGTCCGCGATACGGACGGCTTCAGCGTTGTGTTTTCCCAGCAGCGATAAATTCAGATCATCGGCTTTGAATTCGCCCCAGGAAGCAACCAAGGGGGCTGCGGCAAGACCATCGCGGATGGGATACTCGTAAACCGTTTCGGCGTAAATCTCCTGCGCTTCATCGCCGGCGAGAAACTCAATTAATTTTATCGCGTTGGCCAAGTTCTTGGCGCTTGCGGTAACGGCGGCGCCACTCACATTGACGTGGGTGCCGATGCCGTCCTGGTTTGGCCAATGAATGGCCACGGCCGCCGCGGCCGCCTGGTCCTGCGCATTCTCCGAGCTCGCCAGGCGCGCCAGATAGTATGTATTGGCCAAAGCGATATCGCATTCGCCCGATGCCACGGCACGGATTTGATCGCGGTCTCCACCGGCCGGTTTACGGGCGAAATTTTGCACCAAAGATTTGGCCCAGCTTTCCGCCGCCGCGATGCCGTGATGGGCGATCAAGGACGCGATGTGCGATTGGTTATAAATGCTGTTCGAAGATCGGACGCAAATGCGGCCATACCATTTTTCATCCGCCAGCCCCGTATAATCTTTCAGGTCTTGCGGGTTCACGCGATCGATCGCGTAAATAATCGGCCGGGCCCGGAGCGACAGCGCATACCAATAACCATCCGGTTCGCGGTATATGGCCGGAATTAGGCTGTCCAATATCTTCGAGTGCACGGCTTGCAGAACGCCCGCCTCCAAGGCGCGGTGCAGGCGCCCGGCATCCGCGGTCAGCAGCAAATCGGCGGGGCTGTTCCTGCCTTCGCTCTTCAATCGCTGCAAAAGCACATCCGCTTTACCGCTAACCAGCTTAACTTCGATCCCGGATATTTCGGTAAACCTGTCCAACAGCGGACGTATCAGGATTTCCTGCCGGTACGAATAGATGTTCACAACATTTTGGTCGGCTGCCTGCAATGGCGTGCCGGCGCATAGCAGCAGCGCGAACAACGCGGCAATACCGGCGGAAACCCATGGTCCGGACAAAATTCCCACTCTCTTTGAGCGCTCATCATTGTCCTTCAAAAGATTGTAATTATGCGCAAATAGTCGATTCATTTCCTGATCTTCACTTTCTCGTTTTTGCTTTTTCGTTGTCGGCGATGTGCCGCTTAACCGCTCTTCATTTAACCCGCACAAAATGGGGGATCAAGTGAAAATGAGAATTATTCTCATTTAATCGGTTAAGATATATGAGGCTCGAGGAGTTTCTCGGATCAATTACTTCGCGCGACTCGGTTGCGCAGTTCGCCGATCGCCTCAATGCGGCAGGTAACCTGATCGCCGGCCTGCAAATAACCCGAGGCGCGCACCAAATCGGGGCGCTCGTAGGGGCGCCCGCCAAGCTCCGTCGGGTCCGGCGGGCTCGAGGCCAAGGGCGGCAAGCTCCTCCTCCACGTAGGTCGCCGCGAGGTCCAACCCAAGGGACAGGGTGGCGCGGCCCGCCATTTCGGGAGCCGCCAGAATCTCGACCCGCGCGAAGCAATCCGATTCGGTGATGGTGGCCAGCCTGGAATCGAGATCCTCTCCCTGGGAAAGAAGCCCCAACAGGGACAGAACGCCGAGGAAGCAAAGGGTTCTCAAGAGCCGTAACCCTCCGGATGGCTTTCATGCCAGGAGGCGGCCGTGGCAATCAAGGAATCGATGTCCATGTACCGCGCTTCCCAGCCCAACTCCTTCCTGGCCAGGGAAGGGTCGGCCACCAGGCGCTCCGGGTCTCCCGCCCGGCGCGGCCCTTCATCGAAGGGAACCGGCCGGTCCAGGGCTTTGCCCATTTTCACGACGTTGCCGCCGGAAGCGGTCGAGTGAAGTGATGCCACAGGATCTTTCGTGATTCCTTCATTAAAACGAATCTT
>PTKB01000080.1 GCA_002937555.1 Alphaproteobacteria bacterium MarineAlpha10_Bin2
CAGGGGCCGGCGGCGACGATCACCTCGTCCACCGGGATGCGGCCCTTGCTCGTCTCGACCGCGGTGATGGCGCCGGAATTGCTGCCGCTCACCAGCTCGGTGACTTCGGTGCCGGAGAGAATGCGCACGCCGGCGCCTTCGGCCTTTTCCGCCATGCCATAGAGCGAGGCGCGGTTGTTGGCGTAGCCGCCGCGCTTCTCATGCAGGACGGAGGTAATGCCTTCGGCCCGCCAATCGTCGAAGATGCCGCGCATATAGCTGCGGCACGCGTCGGCGCCCTCGATAAATTCGGATTCATAGCCGATCGCCTTCTGCTCGGTGGCGATCTGTGCCACATCGGCGCGCATCGATTCCGGGCTGATCTGCATATAGCCGACGGCGTGGAAATGATAGGCCGCCGGATCGCTCTCCCACACGTCGACGCATTCCGCCATCAATTCGCGCATCGCCGGCTGGTAATAATTGTTGCGGATGACGCCGCAGGCGATGCCGGAGGCGCCCGACGCGATGCCACCCTTATCGACCACCAGCACGTCTTCGCCGCCACCCTGGCCCTTGGCCTGCAACGCCGAGGCCAGATGGTAGGCGGTACTGAGGCCGTGAATGCCGGCGCCGATGATGAGATATTTGACGTGGGCGGGAATCATGCCGCTAACCGGCTCTTGAACCAATTACAAAATTGGTCTAAAAAGACGCTGATGTTCGTCACCGAAAAATGCACCTTGCCTCCCGATCCC
This sequence comes from Alphaproteobacteria bacterium MarineAlpha10_Bin2, assembly GCA_002937555.1. GTDB lineage: Bacteria > Pseudomonadota > Alphaproteobacteria > UBA828 > UBA828 > PTKB01. Next base: position 738 of record PTKB01000080.1, read on the forward strand.
GCGAGACGGTTAGATATTTTGAACGATTAAAGCTCTCACGGACAGGGTTTGCAAGTCATATTACCACTGAATTGGTCTTACCAATTCAACCGGCGGAAAACGGAATGCGGCCATGAACAGTCTCGTAGCGGCGGAATATTCAGGTGCACCGGCGAAACTATCGGCGCGCCTCAAAGAGCGGATCTTACGCGGCGATTACCGCGACGGAGAAAGGCTGCCGGCCGAACGGCAATTGGCGGCGGAACATGGCGTGTCGCGCGGCACGGTGCGCGAAGCGCTGCGCCTGTTGGAACAGGACGCGCTTCTGAGCCGGAGGCGCGGCAGCGGCAGCTATGTGACGTATCCGGCGGCGGATGAGAGCGCCGAGCGCGACGATGTGGCGGAGATCACCAGTCCGCTGCAATTGCTCGAAGTGCGCCTGGCGCTGGAGCCACAGATGGTGCGCCTCGCCGCGCGCAACATGACGGCACGCGATATCGCCGGCATGGAAGAAGCCCTGGTCGAGATGGAGAGCGCCGAGCGCGACGAAGAGAAGTTTTCACAGTGGGACAAAGTCTTTCACTTGGCGATCGCCGAGGGTACGCGCAATCCGCTGATGATCACCATGTATGGCCAGATCAACCATGTGCGCACCCATGACCGCTGGGAATCGATCAAGGGCGCGATTCTGACGCCGCCCAGAATCCGCCAATACAATGCGCACCACCGCAATGTGTTCGACGCGATCCGCTTGCGCGACCCAGAAAGCGCGGTCGCTTGCATGAACACCCATTTAGAGCTCGCCCAGCAGGATTTGCTGGTGCCGCCGAGCAGCGGGGGCGATTAGAGCATTTGAAAATTTAAGCAAATCGTCGTCGCAGGTGATTTCACCTGCTCGGGATTTGCTCTAATAGGCGTGGCGGTAACGCGCGAAGAGTATGTCGGGTGCGGTGCTCTTGGCGAAATCGGCCTCCCAGGTTTTGATGCTGAGAAAGCTCTCGTAAAGCTCGTCGGGAAACCAGCCGCGCACCACATCGTCTTCTTTTAATGCTTCCAGGGCAGCATCGAGGCTCGCCGGCAGCGGCGTAATGCCGGCCTCCTCGCGCGCTTCCTCGGTCATCTCGGCGGGATCGATCTTGGCCGGCGGCGGCAGGGCGAGATCGCGGCGGATGCCTTCCAGACCCGCGCGGGCCAAAACGCCGAGCGCCAAGTAAGGCGAGGCTGTGCAATCGGCGGCGCGGATTTCAAGATTGAAGCCCTTGGCCGCGATCTCGGGATCGCGCGAGATGCCGGGCATCACGCGCAATGCGGCTTCGCGGTTCTGCCAGCCGATGCAGCGATAACCGGCGCTCCAATGATGCGGCCCGAGGCGGTGATAGGACACCGGCGACGGCGCGATGATGGCGATAAGGGCATCCATATGGGCGAGAATGCCGGCCGAAAAGCGCGCCGCGGTCTCGCCCAAGCCGAGCGGCCCGGCGCCGTCATTCGTCACGTTGCGGCCTTTGGAATCGGCCAGGCTGAGATGAATATGGCTGCCATTGCCGACATGATCGAGCGTCGGCTTGGGCGAAAAGCTGGCGCGCAAGCCATGGCGGCGCGCCGCTTCGCGAGTGATTTCGCAGGAGATCAACGCCGCATCCGCCGCTTTGAGGGCGGCGCGCGGAGAGCAGCTGATTTCATATTGGCCGCGGCCATATTCGGGCTCGACCGTCTCCGGCGCGACGCCGGCGGCACTCAGCATCTCTTCGAGCGAGGTGAGAAGGCTGTGCTGGTAGGCGGCGGCGGCGAAAGAGAACGGCGCCTCTGTCACGAAGTCCGGCCCTTCGAGGAGAAACTCCAACTCGAACGCGGCGATTAGATCCAAACCGGTCTCGGCCTTGAGGTCGGCAACGGCGTTGCGGCAGAAGCTTCTGACGCAGGCGCCCCACTCCTCGCCGGGCGCCGGGCGCGAATCGCAAATGACGGCGTGGAGCGCCGGGTGGCCGTCGGCGGGCGGGATCTCGAAGCGCGTTTCGGGATCGGGGATTTGCCGCACTTCGTCGACCGGGCCCCACGGATTGTCGGCGAGATGCTCGAACGGCGTCATCGCCTGGCCGGCGCAGGCCCAGCCCAGGCCGCTCTCCAGCCGCTTTTCGAAATCGCGGAGCGGCACGGCCCGGGTCCGCGTCATGCCGACCAAGTCGCTCCACAATAAATAGATCAAACCGCTGTCACTCATCCGCCCCGCTCTTTTTCTGTTCGCACTAACTGCCACGCGGGGCGTATTTAAGTGGCTAACTTCAAAAGGAGCAAACGATGAGCGGACGCGACCCGAATTTCGACATTCTGTTCGAGCCGGTGAAGATCGGCCCGGTGACGGCGCGCAACCGCTTTTACCAGGTGCCCCATTGCAACGGGATGGGCGACCGCCACCCGCGCGGCATGGCCGCGATGCGCGGCGTCAAGGCCGAGGGCGGCTGGGCGGTGGTCTCCACAGAAGAGGTGAGTATCGACCATACGACCGATTTCGCCCCGGCGATCGAGGGGCGCCTGTGGGACGAAGGCGACATTCCCTATCACGCCCGCATGGTCGAGGCGGTGCATGAACATGGCGCGCTGGCGGCGATCGAGCTCTGTCACCAAGGTATCGCCTGCGCCAACCTGGAGAGCCGTGAGCCGCCGCTCGCGCCCAGCGCCCAGACGCTTAACGTATCTTCGCCGCTGCAGGCGCGCGAGATGGACAAGAGCGACATCCGCGCGGTGCGTGACAGCCACCGCGCCTCCGCCCTGCTCGCCAAGCGCGCCGGTTACGACATCGTCTATGTCTATGCCGGCCATGATCTGTCGTTGGCGCAGCATTTTCTCCTCACGCGCTACAATCAGCGGCGCGACGAATATGGCGGTTCGCTGGAAAACCGCGTGCGTCTGTTGCGCGAATTGATCGAGGACACCAAGGACGCAGTCGGCGACAGTTGCGCCGTCGCCGTGCGTCTCGCGGTGGACGAATTGCTCGGCGCGGACGGCATCGAGGCGGCCGGCGAAGCGCCTGACGTCATCGCCATGCTGGCCGAGCTGCCCGACCTCTGGGACGTCAACATCAGCGATTGGCCGAACGATTCGCAAACCGCGCGCTTCGCCGAAGAAGGCTATCAGGACGGCTATACCGCTTTCGTCAAGAGCCTCACCTCGAAACCGGTGGTCGGCGTCGGGCGCTACACCTCGCCCGACCGCATGGCGGCGATGGTGAGAAAGGGAACGCTCGATTTCATCGGCGCGGCGCGGCCCTCGATTGCCGATCCGTTCCTGCCGAAAAAGATCGAAGAGGGGCGGATCGAGGACATCCGCGAATGCATCGGCTGCAACATCTGCGTCTCGGGAGACATGACGAATACGCGGATCCGCTGCACCCAGAACCCGACCATGGGCGAGGAGTGGCGCAAGGGCTGGCATCCCGAGCGCATCCCGCCGGCGGCGTCCGGTGATGCTGTCTTGATTGTCGGCGGCGGCCCGGCCGGCCTCGAATGCGCGCGTGCGCTCGGCCAACGCGGCTATCCGGTCACCGTCGCCGAAGCCGGCGACGCCCTCGGCGGGCGGGTGCGCCTGGAATCCCGTCTGCCCGGCATGGCTTCTTACATGCGCGTCGCCGACTATCGTCTTGCCGCCTTTCAAAACCTGCCGAACGTCGAAACCTATCTCGACAGCGCGCTTAGCGCCGACGATGTGATCGCTTACGACGCGGCGCATGTCGTGCTCGCCACCGGCGCCACGTGGCGGCGCGACGGCGTCGGCAAAAATCAACGGCTGCCGCTCGCCATCCCTGAGAGTGCGCCGGCCATCTATACGCCGGACGACATCATGGCCGGCGCGGCGCCGGCGGACGGGCCGGTCCTGGTCTATGACGATGACGGCTATATCATGGCCGGGCTGATCGCCGAGAAGCTCGCCCGTGACGGGCGCGACGTCACTTTCATGATGCCGCACAGTGTGGTGTCGCCGTGGACGGAAATGACGCTCGAGCAGTACGCCATTCAACGCCGCCTGTTGGAAGCGGGGGTGACGATTCTGAGCGGCCGGCGGCTCACCGCGCTGGACGGCGCGGTACGCCATGCTTGCGTGTATACGGATGCGGAAGCGGAATTGGCGGCGGCGGCGGTGGTGCTGGTCACGTCGCGGATTTCGAATGACGGGCTGTGGCGCGGGTTGCAGGCGCGCGCCGAGGCAGGTGACGTGCCGTGGCGCACCCTGACACGGATCGGCGATGCCCTGGCGCCGGCAACGGTCGCCCATGCGGTCTATGCCGGCCACCGTTATGCCCGCGAATTCGATGCGCCGGTGCCGGACGGCACGCCCTACAAAGTGGAGCGGGTCAACGTCTAGGGTCAGCCGAGCTTGACGATTTCGCCGCTCTCGGCGGATTGCTCGGCGGCCAGAACGGCTTTCATGGCGGCGAGCGATTCTTCTGGCGTGATGACGCTGGGGGTGACGCCGTCCGCCACGCAGCCGGCGAAATACATGATCTCGTCTTTGAGCGCGCCGCCGGTGACGCCATCGACGCGCGGCCAATAGGTGGTATCGGGGCCGGTGAATCCGGTGGCGGTGCACAGACCGAGATTGGGAAAGGTGTCCTGCACCTGCACGAAGCCTTCCGAGCCGATGATCGACATGCGCTCGTCGATCAGCCACGGCGCGGTGTCGGGCATCAGCCAGGCGCTTTCGTAAATCGCCGTGGCGCCGTTTTCGAAGCGGTACATGATTTGAAAGAGATCGGGATGGACATAGTCGTTCACCCGCACGGTCTGGGTATAGACGCTGGTGACCGGAGCGCCGGTAAACCACAGCATCAGATCGGTGTCGTGAATGGCGGTGTCGGAGATCGGGCTCACTTTGTTGAGCGCGTTCTCGGCCCAGGCGGCGGGCACGTTGCGCCGGCCGTTGAGCGACACCACGCGGCCGATGCTTCCCGCCGCGATTGCCTTTTGGGCGGCGATACAGCGCGGATTGAAGCGGCAGACATGGCCGACCATCAGGTAGGTGTCGGCGTCCCGTGCCGCCTGGCAGATTTGTTCGCACTCCGCCACCGTCGGCGCCATCGGTTTTTCCAGCAATACATGCTTGCCGGCCGCCAAGGCGGCAACGGCGATCTCGGCATGGCTGTCCCAGCGGGTGACGATATGCACCAGATCGATGGCGGGATCGGCGAGCAAGTCACGATAATCCGTGTGCAGCGAGGCAATGCCATATTGGCGGCCGATTTCTTCCAGCCGCGCCGCGTCGCGGTCGGCGAGCGCCGCCAGTTCGAGGCCCGGCACCCCGGCGATCACGTTGCAATGGATTTCGCCGAACCAGCCGGCGCCGATCACTCCGGCCTTCAGTCCCGTCATCGTCCCGCCGCCTCATTTTGCGCCGACAAATTTGCGTTATTTTTTGATATTTATACATTTGTCGGGGGCAAGGCAGAATAAGAAACCGTTATGGGAGAGAAACCGGCATGAGCGGCGAATTCGAGCGGGTGTATGGGCGCGCGCGGAGCGACCCGGAAGGCTTCTGGGCGGAAGCCGCCGAAGCGCTCGACTGGGACAGGAAGTGGGACAAGGTGCTGGACGATAGCAAGGCGCCGTTCTATCGCTGGTTTACCGGCGGCATGCTTAACACCTGCCACAACGCGCTCGACCGCCATGTCAACCAGGGCCGCGGCGATCAGGCGGCGCTGATTCACGATTCGCCGGTTACCGACAGCGTCACCACCTTCACCTACCGTGAATTGCGCGATGCGGTCGCGCTGTTCGCCGGCGCGCTTGCCGATCGCGGCGTCGGAAAGGGCGACCGGGTGATCATCTATATGCCGATGGTGCCCGAGGCGGCGATCGCCATGCTCGCCTGTGCGCGCATCGGCGCCGTGCATTCGGTGGTGTTCGGCGGTTTCGCCGCCAACGAGCTGGCGGTGCGGATCGACGACTGCGCGCCGCGCGTCATCGTTTCCGCCAGTTGCGGCATCGAAGGCCAGCGCGTTATCGCCTATAAACCGCTCCTCGACGAGGCCATCGAACTGGCGGCGCACAGGCCGGCGAGCTGCATTATTCTGCAGCGCCCGCAAGAAACCGCAAACATGACGGAAGGCCGCGATGTGGAGTGGCGCGCGGCGACGGCGGCTGCGACAGCGCATGATTGCGTCTCCGTCGCGGCGACCGACCCGCTCTATATCCTCTACACCTCCGGCACCACCGGCCAGCCCAAGGGCGTGGTGCGCGACAACGGCGGCCATGCGGTGGCGCTCAATTGGACGATGAAGAATATCTACGGCGTCGAACCAGGCGAGGCCTATTGGGCGGCCTCCGATGTCGGCTGGGTGGTCGGCCATTCCTATATCGTTTATGCGCCGCTCCTGCACGGCAACACCTCCATCCTCTATGAAGGCAAGCCGGTCGGCACGCCCGACGCCGGCGCGTTCTGGCGGGTGATCTCGGATCACAAAGTCGCTGCGATGTTCACCGCGCCGACCGCTTTTCGTGCCATCAAGCGCGACGACCCGGAAGGAAAACGCATCGCCGACTACGATCTTTCCAACTTCCGCACTCTCTTTCTCGCCGGCGAGCGCACCGATCCGGACACACTGCATTGGGCCGAGGACAAGCTCGGCGTGCCGGTGATCGATCACTGGTGGCAGACCGAAACCGGCTGGTCGATTTGCGCCAATTGCATCGGTATCGAGCAACTGCCGGTCAAGGAAGGCTCGCCGACCAAGCCGGTTCCCGGCATGGATGTGCGCGTCCTCGACGATGCCTGCAACGAAGTGAAGGCCGGCGATATCGGCGCACTGGTGATCAAACTGCCGTTGCCGCCCGGTACTTTTCCGACGCTGTGGAATGCCGAGGCGCGTTTTCTAGAAACCTATCTCGAGGAATTTCCCGGCTATTACAAAACCGCCGATGCCGGCTTTATCGATGCGGACGGCTATGTCTATGTGATGTCGCGCACCGACGATATCATCAATGTCGCCGGACACCGGCTCTCGACCGGCGCCATGGAAGAGGTGTTGGCCGAGCACCCGGACGTGGCGGAATGCGCGGTGATCGGCGTGGCGGATGCGCTCAAGGGCCAATTGCCGCTGGGGTTTTTGGTGCTCAACAGCGGTGTTTCCCGCGATCACGGGGAAATCGTCAAGGATGTGGTGGCTATGGTGCGCGAGCGCATCGGGCCGGTGGCGGCGTTCAAGACGGCGACCGTGGTCAATGCGCTGCCGAAGACGCGCTCGGGCAAAATTCTGCGCGGCACGATGCAAAAAATTGCCGACAGCGAAGACCATGAGGTTCCGGCGGCAATCGACGACCCGGCGGCGCTCGACGAGATTACCCGGTCGCTGACGGCGATCGGTTACGCCAAAGGCTGAAGCTGGGAAGGCGGAAATAACGAACGAAGGGGGATGGGCTCATGCATGGATTGATAATGGACCGGCCGCTGCTGATTTCCTCGCTGCTCGAATTCGGCGCGCGCAATCATGCCGGCTCGGAGATTGTCTCGCGCACGACGGAGGGGCCGATCCACCGCTATACACTGGCCGATGCGCACGGGCGCGCGAAGCAATTGGCCAAGGCGATGGCGCGCCTCGGCGTCGACCGGGGCGACCGTATCGCCACCATCGCCTGGAACAACTATCGCCATTTCGAGCTTTACTTCGCCATCTCCGGCATGGGCGCGGTTTGCCACACCATAAATCCACGGCTTTTTCACGAGCAGATCGTTTATGTGATCAACCATGCGGAAGACAAATACGTGTTCATGGATTTGACTTTCGTGCCGCTGTTGGAAGCGCTCGGCGCCCACCTGCCCAAGGTCGCGGGCTATGTGATCATGACCGACAAGGAACATATGCCCGAGACCAAGCTCGAAAATGTCCACTGCTACGAAGACCTGCTGGCGGCGGAGGACGACGATTATGCCTGGCCGGAATTTGACGAACTGACGGCGTCGTCGCTGTGCTACACCTCGGGCACCACCGGCAATCCCAAGGGCGTGCTCTACAGCCACCGCTCGACCATGCTGCACACCTTCGCGATATGTTCGGCGGAAGGACCCGGCCTCAACAGCCGTATCGCCTACCTCGCCGTGGTGCCGATGTTTCACGTCAACGCCTGGGGCATCCCATACGGCTGCGCGCTCACCGGCGCCAAACTGGTGCTGCCGGGGCCGCGCTATGAAGGCGATATGATTTTCGACCTGCTCGACGACGAGAACGTCAACATCACCGCCGGCGTGCCGACCATCTGGATGATGCTGCTCGCCGAGATGAAGAAGCGCGGGCGCAAACCCGAAGCGCTCGAGACGGTGATCGTCGGCGGCTCGGCGTTCCCGACTTCGATGATCGTGGCGTTCGAGGAGGATTTCGGCGTCAACGTTCACCATGCCTGGGGCATGACCGAGCTCAGCCCGATCGGCTCCAGCGGCAGTTTGCTGACCTCGATGCTCGACCTGCCGAAGGAAGAACGCTGGGCGGTCAAGAGCAAACAGGGCCGGGCGATCTGGGGCGTCGAGAAGAAAATCGTCGGCGAAGACGGCGCGGAATTGCCGCAGGACGGCGTGGCGTTCGGCGAGCTGATGGTGCGCGGGCCGTGGACGGCGAGCGCCTATTACAACGACGCCGAAGCGACGGCGCAGTCGTTCACCGAGGACGGCTGGTTCCACACCGGCGACGTCGCGACGATCGACGAACACGGCATCATGCAGATCGTCGACCGCAAGAAGGACGTCATCAAATCGGCCGGCGAGTGGATCAGCTCGATCGATCTGGAAAACGCCGCGATGGCGCACCCCGCCATCCAAGAGGCGGCGGTGATCGGCATGCCGCACCCGAAATGGGACGAACGCCCGCTGTTGGTGGTAGTCGCCGCCGAGCGTCAGTCACCGGAGCTCGAAGAAGTCAGGGAATTCCTCGCCGACAAGGTCGCCAAATGGTGGCTGCCGGACGATCTCATGGTCCTCGACGAACTACCGCACACGGCGACGGGCAAGGTCTCCAAGCTGAATTTGCGCGAGCAGCTGAAGGATTACGTCTTTCCGGGGGTTTGAGGGCCCGAGCAGCAACAGAAATTTATAAAGCGGCTATTGAGAGCATGATCAAAACGGGAATACATGCCAAATTCGTTGCAGTTCATTTGGTGACATTCATATTGAATGGCTGATCGGCAGCCGAAATTTCAACGCCAATTTCATTGAGCAGGGCCGGGATCGTATTTTCCCGCTCGTATTGCAAAATCCGAACATCGTCAAAATTGGATTCAAAAACTGAGATCAAACTATCAAAGTCACAAAGCCATGAATCTTTTTCTACATAGAATACGGATTTTGGGTCTCTGGAAATTGATAAACTGTTTTTTATAATCTGCGCTTTTCTTGAGCTAAGATATTATCTTTTATCCCTCAACATCAAAAAGATCGTGAAATTTACACTATTTGGAAATAGGGATTTGAGAATTTCGCATTCAGCGTCACTCCGAATAAATGAAAGACCTTCTGCAGAAAAAA
>PTKB01000081.1 GCA_002937555.1 Alphaproteobacteria bacterium MarineAlpha10_Bin2
GCCACCGCCACCGCGCGATCCACCCGGGGAACGTCCCCAGGGACCGTTGCCGTTGCCGCCGCGTTGGTCAGACCATGGCATAGTTCACTCGCTTATTTGTGTTAACAATCAAACTCGGCTTTGCTCCAAGCCGGTTGGAGCCTTATATGTCACACAGTCCACCGGCGCAATGCACCTCATCATCATGAGGGGCATATGGGCGGCATAGGGAATTGTTCAAGCAAAGAGGGGGAAGGCGGTGCATGGCGGAAATAACTCGCGAGACGATATTGCAAGCGTTGGGGGGTGTCCGAAAGACCGATGGCGGCCAGGATGTCGTCAGCCTTGGTATGATAACGGGAGTTGTGGTGCGCGACGGAAATGTCGGCTTCGCGGTTGAAGTGGACGCTTCAGAAGGCGAGGCAAGCGAGCCTTTGCGTCAAGAATGCGAGGCTGCGGTCGAAGCGGTACCGGGCGTGCTTTCGGTCACAGCAGTGCTGACGGCGGAACGACCGGCCCAGCGCGGCGCCCCATCGCCGGAACAGGCGCCACCAAGCGCCGCGGCCCAACCCGGTCTGCCAGAGAATCAGGGTATTCCCGGTATCGGCGCAATTCTCGCCGTCGCATCGGGCAAGGGCGGCGTCGGCAAATCCACGACAGCGGTCAATCTTGCCGTCGCCATGGCTGCCGACGGCGTACGCGTCGGGCTGCTCGATTGCGATGTTTTCGGACCCTCCATCCCCCGTATGATGCGCCTCTCCGGCAAGCCGGATACGGTTGGAGACTCGCAATTGATGCCGATGGAAAATTATAACGTGAAATGCATGTCCATGGGTTTCCTGGTCGAGGAAGACACGCCGATGATCTGGCGTGGGCCGATGGTGATGAGCGCGCTCGAACAAATGCTGCGGCAAGTGCGCTGGGGCGAATTGGATATCCTGGTGTGCGACTTGCCGCCGGGCACCGGGGATGCGCAACTAACCATGGCTCAGAACGTTCCCTTGACCGGCGCTGTGGTGGTCTCAACGCCGCAGGACATCGCCCTGCTGGATGTGCGCCGCGGCATCGCCATGTTCGAGAAAGTCGACGTCCCGGTGTTTGGCATAATCGAAAACATGAGCTATTTCCTTTGCCCTCATTGCGGCGAACGCAGCGAAATATTTGCCCACGGCGGCGCGCGCGAGACGGCGGCCAAACTGGGCGTTGGATTTCTCGGAGAGATCCCGCTGGATGGCGATATTCGCGCCACGTCCGACGCCGGCCAACCCATTGTCCTGGCACAGCCGCAAAGCCCGCATGCCGCTGCCTATCGCGGCATCGCCCATCGCGTGCTCGATCTTTGCCGAACCGCCCAAGACGGCGGTGAGCGACGCGCGCCGAATATTGTGATGATGTAAGGGCGGCGCGTGGCTTCGCCGCAAATTAGCTTAGTTCCGTCCTTGCTGTAGGCGCGCCGCTGCACGGTGCCAATGGCGCGCTGATTGATGGCGCGGCGAGCGTTCGCGCCGCGCCGGCGCCGGGATCGCGCCACATTGGCCGACGGCATGATAGAGCGCGCGCAAGCTCGACGGTGTCGGGATGTTCCCGCAGAATATTCCAGTAGGCCTTTTCCGCTTCAGCGAAACGGCTGAGAGTTTTAAGGCAGGACGCATGATGACAACGATAAAGCGGATCAGCCGCGCCGCCGGCGAGCGCCAATTCGATAAGGGACAAGGCCATATCCGGGCTACCGGCGTGGAGCGCGGCGGAGCTTTCGGCATGTAGTGACGCGGCCGTGCGGCCGTGTGCGGCTTGTCGCCAGAGGCTCTTTTCATCCGCGTAGGGGCTGCTGTCGATAACGTTCATAACCGCTCGCATGTTGTTCGATTCAGGCCGGCGGCGCACCATTGGCGCCGAGACAGTCTCCGACGGCTCCAGAAAGTAAAGGAAGTTGGTTAACCAATAGTTAAAAAGGGAAAACGCGGCAGGGAGCCGGAGTTGATTTGATACGGCAGACGATCCGCTTCAGCTTTCCAATTCCAGCACTGTCATGAGTTCGCGCCATTCGCGTTTGGAAAGGCCGCTTTCTGCTTGGCCGATCTTCTCGCCGGCGATCATTCGTTTGACGCTCTCGAGCGCCGTGGCCGAAAGGCGCACGCCGCCATGCTCATATTCCATGAACGCGGCATGGGCCAAGGGTACCCAGAGCTTGAGTGTATCGATCATAGCTTCGGCGTAGACGCGAATCTCGTATTGGGCATGAGAATCGGCGCGCAGACCGAGAAAACGCAGCAGATTGTACAGATCGGTCTTCCAATACCATTGCGTATAGTAATTGAGCGTGAGGTTCATGCGCGCCAGTTCCCGCGCCAGGCCGTCGCGCGCCGGGTCGCGTCTGGCGCCATCTTCGTTTTCGTTCAGTAATTCCATGTAATGGTCGTAGGCCCGGTTGGCATCATCGCGCAGCAGTTCATGCACGCGCGCCGCTTCAACGCCTTGCAGCACGTTGCCCCGACCTTGCCGATTATCGCTTGATTGGCTCGACAGCTGGTCCGGCGCCGGCACGTAAAATTCCTTATCCAGAATGGAATAACGGGCGGAATATTCGTTGACGTTGGCGGTGCGGTGGCGAATCCACTGGCGGGCAACGAAAATCGGCAGTTTGACGTGATATTTGATCTCGCACATCTCGAACGGCGTGGTATGGCGGTGGCGCATGAGATAGGCGATGAGGCCTTTGTCTTCGCTGACCCGCCGTGTGCCGCGCCCGTAAGAGACCCGCGCCGCCTGCACGATTGCGCCGTCATCGCCCATATAATCGACGACCCTGATAAAGCCGTGGTCGAGCACGGGAATAGCCTGGTAGAGAATTTCTTCAAGCGCCGGTGCGCAGGCGCGCCGCGTCGGCGTGCTGGCTGCCCGCATGGCGTCTATTTCGGCTTGTTGTTCCGGATTCAGGGGCATCGGCATCGCGTTGTTGCAGACGGCGCCGTGAGCCGGCGCCGTGGGTTGACGGGAACGCGGCGCTTGGACGGCGCGGCGAAGATGTTTATATTAGACCTGTTGGCGGATTTCCGTCGACTATGGCGATAAACGCCGCACGAAATAAGCGTTGCGGACCCGGGGGCAGTACCCGGCGCCTCCACCAATTCGAACCGGTCTCCTTGGCGTGAAGCGCGTCTGGCCAGGCCGGCGCGAAACCGTTTAAGGGGGCGAACCAGGATCGACGTGCGTGGTAAAGGTTCGGTTTTCGCTCGGTATGGTACCACCGTTATCGGGCCAAAATGTAAGTGCGAATGATAATGAAGTAGCACTCGCTGCCTAGCCTAGCTAGGTAAGCGCGGTTCGGGGGGCACCGGGCAACAGAAGCCCCCCACTTTACGGGCTGCGGCTCCTTAAAAGGAGCGTAGTTCGCAAGGTTCAAGGGGGCGCCGCAGGGAGGACGAGAAGAGGCATGGGCAAGGATCATATCGGCTACGACGATTTGGTGGACAATGCCCTGCGCGGCGCCATGCGCGAAGTAATGCTGCGCGTCGCCGAAAACGGCCTCTTGGGCAGCCATCACCTGTACATAACCTTTCGTACCGGGTTTCCCGGCGTGGACATTCCCGGCTATCTGCGTGACCGCTACCCCGACGAATTGACGATCGTTCTGCAACACCAATTTTGGGGGTTGGAGGTGACGGAAGAAGGATTCTCGGTGACCCTCAGCTTCAATAAGGCGCGCGAATATGTGAGCGTGCCATTTGCCGCATTGACCCGATTCGCCGATCCCGGCGTGAAATTCGGTTTGCAGTTTGAGATCAAGTCGACGGGCGGTCCCGGCAAATTGCAATTGGTGGCCGACGACGATGAAGCCATGGCGGAAGCGGAAAAAGACGATTCGGCGTTGGATGACTTGACCGAATTGGGCGCTAACAGAGACGACGCGGCCGAGCCAGCCGCAGTGACGGAAGCGGCAGACGCGGGCGATGCAATCGTCGCAGAGGCGGCGGAGGACGATTCCAGCGACAGTGTAAACGATCCGGATTCGGCGCAAGACGTAGGCGAAGCGAACGAATCGGGCGCTGAAGTCGTCACGCTTGATTCGTTTCGCAAGAAATAGAGTTGCCTCGGCGTTCGTGCGGCCGTGCCGCTGGAGCGCGGATGATACGCGGCCCAACATTCCATGCCACTCGACCCCGAACTTTATGGCACCTTTTTGGTGGTGGCGCTGGCTGCCATTCTTTCTCCGGGTCCCGATACGCTGCTGATCATCCGTGCCGCCCTGAGCGGCGGCAATGGCCATGGTTTCGCGGCCCTGATCGGCGTGCAAATCGGTCTTCTCGGCCATTTGGCGGCGGCGGTATTCGGCCTGTCGATCTTGTTATTGGCGGCGCCGCTGGCGCTTGAGGGTGTCGCTCTGGCCGGCGCGCTTTATCTTTGTTGGCTGGGCTACCGCAACTTGCGCGCCGCAGCCAAGGGCGACATGGCGGGCGAGAGCGGCTTGGCGCCAGTTGCCAAAGTGGGCGCCGGTACTGTGTGCCGTGATGCAATCCTGACGAACTTACTCAATCCCAAAGTGATCCTCCTCTTCATCGCCGTGATGCCCGGCTTCGTCGCGCCGGGGCAGTCTTCCATACCGTTGCAATTGGCGCTTCTCGGTGCATCGATCATCCTGCTGAACATAATTTGGCAGGGCGCGCTGGTGTTGGTTGCCGGACGCGCGCGGCGTTGGCTTACGCGGCCCGGCGTTCAACGTGGCATCGCGCTCGCCACGGGGCTGGTATTCATCGCTTTCGCCGGCCTGATGGTGACGGAATTTGTCGCCGCACCCGCTTGAGCCACCCGCCACCGTCCGTGATATAGCTCTCAACCGTGCAGTGCGAATTAACCATAGAAGCGCTCGGCACCGGCGGTGACGGCATCGCCCGGCGCGATGGCGTAAAGCTGTATGTTCCCGGTGCGCTGCCGGGGGAGCGGGTGCGCGTGGAACTCGGACAGGCGGCGCCCGGCGGTAGGCGTGCGCGCCTGTTGGAACGCCTGACGGAATCGCCCCAGCGAGCGTCGCCTCCGTGCGAATACTTCGGCGATTGCGGCGGCTGTGTAGCACAGCATGTTGCCGCCCGGCCCTACGCCGATTGGAAAGTGGATATAATCCGCGACGCGCTGGCTCATCGTGGCCTGGCGGACATTGCCATGGCGCCCCTGATCACTTCGCCACGGGCAACCCGGCGGCGCGCGCGCCTTGCCGTGGCCCACCGCCGCAGGGCCCGGGGCGCGGTTGTGTTGGGATTTCGCCGGCGCGGCAGCGAAGAGGTTGTCGACGTTGAACGCTGCACCGTGCTTCTGCCGGCGCTCGAAGCGCTTTTGAAGCCCTTGCGGGGCCTGGCGGCGGAAACAGATGTAGCGGAAATTTCCCTCACCCAGGCGCATGAAGGTATCGACATTATCCTGCACGGCTTCGACGCTCCGCCAGATCTGGAAACCCGTGAAGCGCTGGCCGCCTTCACCCATGCGCAAGGCATCCAGCGCCTGTCGGTGGAGAGCCTAGCGGCTGAGAGGGGGCGCAAGAGAGCCCGCGGGCACGGCGGCAGAGTCAAGCGGCAGCGGCAAGCGCCGGTGTTGGAGATCATCGCGCAGCCTGGCCCGGTGCGCGCTTGTTTCGCCGGTGTGTGGGTTGACCTTCCACCTGGTGCCTTTCTGCAGCCGACGGCGGCGGGCGAGGACACCATCCGGCGCCTGGTGCACGACGGCTTGGGACTGACAGATTTAGCCCAAGGCAAACGCGGCGCGCGAGTCGCCGACCTTTATGCCGGTCTTGGCGGCATCGGCTTTGCGTTGGCATCAAGCGCCGCCGAGAGCGCACCGCCCCACCAGGTAGCGATGTTCGAAGGCAGCGCCGAAATGGTGAGCGCGGCCGGGGCAGCGGCGCGACAATCCGGGTATTCCGTCACGGCGGAAGTGCGCGATCTCGCCCGACGGCCGCTCAGTGTGAGTGAATTGAAGCCCTATGATGCGGTCGTTTTCGACCCGCCGCGCGCCGGCGCACGGGCGCAAGCTGAGGCACTGGCGGCCTCCGGCGTGGCGCGCATTGCCGCGGTATCCTGCAACGCGGCCAGTTTCGCGCGCGATGCCCGCATCTTAATCGATGGCGGCTATCGAATGTGCACCCTCACTCCGATCGACCAGTTCCTGTGGTCGAGCCATGTCGAGCTGGTGGCGATTTTTGGCCGTGACGGGGACTAAAGTAGTGAGAAAATAGCAATGGTTGTGGGATATTTCTGAATCGCTTGGCAATAGAACATTGCAATTTTTGACCTAATAAAATAGGAGAAATACAATTCTTAATCATGGTAAATATGACGAGATCAAAGCCGCCATGAACAGCGGCGAGTTCGAACGCGCCACCGCGATGATCGAACAGACGCTGGCGGCTGACGGCCGATTTGCCGAGGGGCGCCAAGTCGAGCTTGCCAATTGGTTGGTGATGGGCGCGAACTGGCGCTTGATCGGCCGGCTATTGCCCAGCCACACGAATAGCCTGTTCACCGGCGGCTGGCTGAACTCCCTGGTGCATGGCCGGCCGATGCCGAGGGCGGGATGCTGCCTTGGCTGAGCTATTCGGCAATCGATTTCATCGAGGGCGTCGTGAGAGCGGACTGGCGCGTCTTCGAATGGGGAAGCGGCACCTCGACCGCCTGGTGGGGCAGCCGCGTCGAACATATCCACGCGATCGAGCACGAACGGCAATATTACGATCAGGTCGCGGCCTTCGGTCTCGCCAACCTCACGCTCCGCCTCTGCGAGGCCTCCGAGGACTATGTCGGCGCCATCGACAGCGCCGCGGGCGGCCCGTTCGACGCCATCATCATCGACGGCGAAGCGCCGGCGCATCTCAAGTCCGGCGGCATTCTCATCTTCGACGATTCGGGCCGCGCAGCACATCGCGACAGCCTTGTTCATTTGCGCGACGGGGGCCTGAAGCGCATCGATTTTTTCGGTTTGAGGCCGAGTTTCCTTTATCGCAAATGCACCTCAGTGTTTTTATCCGACGATGCTATCTTGACGCGCGCGGCGTTGCCGAGCGAAAAGCGATCCTGCCTCGGGCCAACGATTTCCCAGGCCATGGGCGAGTAGCCGGCCGCCCTTGGTACGCGATTGTCCCGCAAGCGCGAAATAGGGTTCGATCGAACGATTGCCGACTCCAACCTTCAAATAGCCACTACGGTTAATTTCATGAAAGTCGCCGTCATTACGCCATATTTTGAAACGGATGAAGACTGGCTGAAAAAGTGCCATGAGAGCGTGCTGGCGCAGACGCATCATTGCACGCAGATCTTTGTCGCCGACGGTGCGCCGCAGGATGTGATTTCCGACTTCGACGCGCAGCATATCGTGCTCGGTGCCAATCATGGCGACTATGGCAATACGCCGCGCGCGATCGGCTCCGTTTCAGCCATCGGCCAAGGGTTCGACGCCATCGCGTGGCTCGATGCGGACAATTGGTATGAGCCCAATCACATCGAATCGCTCGTCGGCCTGCACCGGAAACAGGGCGCCGCGATTTGTACGTCGTCGCGCATGATCTATGGCAGTAATGGCGCACCGCTCGGGCTTTGCCCCAATGTGGACGGTAAGAAATTCGTCGACACCAATTGCTATCTGTTGACGCGCGCGGCATATGAATTGATATCGGTATGGTATGAGATGGAGCCTCGGCTTCACCCGGTTGGGGATATGGAGCGATAAAGTTTCGTGCTGGCCGTGTAGTTCCTGCAAATACTCGTAGCAGCCAAGACGGGAAGGAGCCGAGGCGGGGGACACCGATTGCGGCGCATGATTTATGCGCGCATCGAGCGCAGTATCGAACAGCGGCGAAGGCGTTCGCTCGAATATCAGATCTCAAAGGCATTCGGCGACGCGCCCTGGCGCGAAATGTTCGCCATAGTGCGCCTCTCCCGCTGCGGCAATGCGCGCCGCTTCCTCCGGATGGTCGAGATAATGTTCGATCTTCTCCAACAGTTCGCCGATCGAGCCATAGGCGGCCAGGTGCTCGCCCTCGCGGAACAGGTGGGAGAGGCCGGATTGCGGCGCCAAGCGGTCGGTCAAAACCATGCCACCGGCCGCCATGATCTCGAATATCCGCATGTTGAGGTCGCCGTTGAGACTGCAATTCAAGCTGATGCGGGCGGCGCGATAATGACGCGCGGCGCGTTCAGCGGGGACTTGGAATTGCCGCAACGGCAGCGCACGCGCCTCGATGGCGTCAAGCAGGCGCCGCCGCCTGGGGTGATAGACACCGCTTTGGCCGATAAAAATGATTTCGCGAATAGTTTCTTTGACCGGCGACGCCTTATGGCCGACGACATTCATGCTCGGCAGCCAATGCACCTCTTTGAGCCCGTGCGATGCAAACCAGTGGGCATGGCGGAGATTGTAGAGCGCGATATGGAAATCAAACGCCTCGTCGTCGAGATAGGAGAGCGCGCTCTGCAAAGGGCTCGTCAGATGATGGGTGTCGGCGAGGAGCGCCACCTTGGGGCAATCGAACGCGGCCAAATTTACGCGCCCGTTCAGGGCCGTGGCGTCGATGGAAACAAGAATGACGTCGGGCGCCTGATTGGAGGGAAGGTCTTTCAACAATGCCGACAGATCGTAGCGCCCCTTTGGCGTGGCGATGGACATTACCCGGTCCCCGTCGCGCCGCGTTTTCATGAAGGGTCCAACCACCACCATGTTTTCAGAGACGCGTGGCGGCGGGATGTATCCGGGTTCGGTGTGGTGGCAATAGACAACCCGGGGATTGTGCCCTGCCATGGCTCTTACTCGGTACCGGCCGGCGTGGCGCCGGTGCACCATTGTTGCCACATGTCGCGGTAAGCCGTCTCAATGGCGCGGGCGAGGCCGGGGCCGTCGCGGAGGTCGGATTTCTGCATACGCCCGCGCAGTTCCGCTCGCAGCGCGGCCAGCGCCGCGCCGTCTTCGGCCAGGCCTTTTGCCACGTCGACAAAGGCGTTTTCATCGCCGGCGATAAGATGCGGCAGGTCGAGGGCGTGTAGCAGGCTGGCGCAGAGGCGCCCGGCATGGTTCCGCCCCTCGAGCGTTACCACCGGCACGCCCATCCACATCGCCTCGCAACTCGTCGTCACGCCATTATAGGGAAACGTGTCGAGCGCAATGTCGACGCGGCCATAGGCACCGAGATGATCGCCCTTTTCCTTGATGCGGCCGAGCGTCTCGATGCGTTCGCCGGCGATCCCGTGGCTCTCGAACAGCGCACGGTATCTAATGCGCGTGGCTTCATCGCTGAGTGATTTGGCTTTGAGGATAAATCGGCTGCCGGGTACCGCCGCCATGACCTTGGCCCACAGCGCCACCACATCGGGCGTAACTTTGGCCAGCGTGTTGAACGAACCGAAAGTGATCCCACCGCTCTTGCCTGAAGGTGGCGGCGCCACTTCGGGCGCGGAATCGGGCGCGGTATAGCACAAAAAATTTCGATCCAGGCGATATAGTGTTTCGGCATGGAACGCCTCCTGGCCTTTGGGGTCGGTGTGCCAATCGGTGAGGCGGTAATCGATGGCGGCGAGGCCGGTGGTGCAGCAATAGCCGAGATAGCTGAGCTGCACCGGCGCCGGACGCCTGGCGAACGTAAGCATACGATTGAGGCCGGTGTGGCCGGCAAGATCGACAAGAATATCAATCTCATCGTCGCGGATCAGCGCCGCCACTTGGTCGTCGTTCATACTGTACGTCTCGTGTCAATCCGCCGCCAGATCCTTGAGATGGGCGGTCATCGCGTCTTTTTGCGACGCGTTGGCGTAACAGATCGGATGGAAGGTTTCCCGGTCATGCGCGGCGAGAACTGCCTCAAAAAATTAGGATACCGAATGCACGCGGAAATCGGGCGAGATATAGCCGACGCGGAGCGGGCGCGCCGGGGCGCGTGAATTGGCATGCGTCTCGGTGGCCGGCCGGAATTTGTCCGCCCTCACCGCTGCCCATTCCAGGTGCGCCGTGAAAATTTCACTCGGGCTCCATTTGGGGTCGAAATTGAAACAGCGCAGGCGCGCACTTTGGGCTTCGGCAAAATCGGGCGCCAGTTCGACCTGACGCGTGAGGCAGGCCAGCGCCTCGCCAAGCTTGCCCTGATCCTGGAGCGCCAATGCCATATTGTTTTGGGCAAGACGGTGTTTGGGCACGATCTCGATTGGGCGGCGGTAACAGTCCAGCGACTCTTCCAGGCGTCCCT
>PTKB01000082.1 GCA_002937555.1 Alphaproteobacteria bacterium MarineAlpha10_Bin2
GTCCGCGGCGGTGTTGCGCATGATTCCGACGGCGATGCTGTTCGCCGCCGGGATCCTGTTTGGCTTGACGATTTCGCTCAACCGCATCGCCGCCACGGATGGCATTCCCTTCATACCCTATGTGTTTTGGCAGTCGGTCGGCGCCGGCCTGCTGCTGTTGGCTTTTTTCTTTCATTTTCCGCCGCCCACCGGGACTCTCGCTGCGTTACCTCCGGAGTTACGCCGTGTTCGGCTCGGTTGGCATGGCGTTGCCGCTGCTGGTGCTGAACTTCGTCGCCGCCAAACTGCCCGCCGGCGTGGTGGCATTGCAGCTAACCCTGGTGCCGATGCTGACCTATGCCTTTGCGCTGGTGCTGCGCATCGACAAGGTGAACGCGCTCAAACTGGCCGGGTTGGGGGTCGGCCTTTCCGCTGTTCTCGTGGTGTTGTTGCCGGAGGCCAGCCTGCCTTCGCCCGACATGGCGGTCTGGGTGCTGTTCTCGTTACTGACGCCGCTTTGTTACGCCATGGCCAATGTGTTGATCCCGCTCCTGCGTCCGCCGCAATCCTCTTCCCTGGCGATCAGCGCCGCCATGTCGCTGACCGGCGCCATTTATATGGGCCTGGTGATGTTGGCGACGGGCGAATGGTGGTGGTTCGAAGGTGGTGTGGGCGCCATGGGAGGAGGCGATTGGGCGCTCATCGGGGTGGTGCTCATTAATGCGATGTTCTTCTTGCTGCTGTTCGAGACTATCCGCATTGCCGGGCCGGTCTTCTTCTCGGTGCAGAATTATATCGCCACGCTGTCCGGCATCGGCTGGGGCATGCTAATTCACGGTGAAGCGCACAGCCTATGGATATGGCTGGCGCTGGTGCTGCTATTTGTCGGCCTCGCCCTGGTTATTTTCGGCAGCCTCAAGGCCGATGCCGGGCCGTAGCGTCGCGATTTTACTACAGCTATAATTTTATCGAGTCCGGTCGAAGCAAAGGGAGCGCGCCATGGCCATGACATCCGATTCGGGTCGCGGAATGACCACGCAGGAACGCGACGACTTCCTTACATCCGGCGCGATGTTCGCCAAGATCGCCACCACCATGGCCGACGGCTGGCCGGTGCTGAGCCCGGTTTGGTATGAGTGGCTGGCCGATGCGCAAGCCTTCCTGGTGGTGAGCAAGGAACGCACGAGCATGGTGCGGAACTTGCGTCGCGACCCGCGCTGCGGCCTTCTTGTCGACAACCCGACCACGCCTTACCGGCGGGTCAGCGTTCAGGGCGAAGTGGAATTCCTGCCCGAGGATTTCGACTGGATCACGCCGGCCCGCGGCATGGCGGAGCGCTACCTGGGCCTGCCGGGGGTCGCCTATGCGGAATCGACGTTCGGATTTCCCCGCGCGCCGTTTTACGTCCGGGCACGAAAACTCACGACCTGGAACGGCGAAGGTTTTGACCGCACTTTCACCGCCGAGACGACCTGGCACGACGCCAAATCCTCGGTCGATTGACGCTCTGTCGGCGATCAGACAAACTATGCGCCGATCTTGGCTGAATGACCGAACTCGGTGAACGACATGGAATCTTCAACGAAATTCTATGACGGATTGATCACTTCGATAGAGGAGAGCCAAGCGAACGCTCCCTCGGAAGCAGCGACATTCTTCGCCGGTGAGTTCAGCGAGGGACAGCTCATCGAGTTTCTCAAATTCCAGGCCTATTACGAGCGCCGCGCCGCCGAATTCATCGCCGGCTGGCTGCCGCACACGCCGGAAATCGACATTTTTGGGATGTTGGCGCAGCAGATCCGGGACGAAGCATTTCACTATCAGCTGCACATGAAATCACTGTCGAGACTCGGTGTCGACACGATCGAGGATTACCAGCTCGAACCCGAATGGACCGAGTGG
The DNA here is from genome assembly GCA_002937555.1 of Alphaproteobacteria bacterium MarineAlpha10_Bin2. Classification (GTDB taxonomy): domain Bacteria; phylum Pseudomonadota; class Alphaproteobacteria; order UBA828; family UBA828; genus PTKB01. The sequence continues at coordinate 1,882 of PTKB01000082.1, forward strand.
ATCGACCAATGGTATCCGACCGGCGAAGACACCATCGAGCGGGTCGCGGCGCACAACGTCACCGGCGAGCTTGGCGCCTACAAGTCGTTCGAGGAGGTTTACGATCTGGTCCCCAAATTCGTGCAGGAAACCATCGATCGCATCATCCCGGACGAAAAATTCCACATGAAGATCGGCAAGCAATGCATCAAAAAATACTGCATCACGGAAGACCAGCAACGCCGCGTCCGTGATCGTGTCGACCGCACGCTGGTAGCTGCAGCAGCGCGCCCGCGCGGCCTTTAACCGGCGCATAGCCGAGGCGGCCTAGCGGCACCTGTTCGCTGCGGCACGCGGGAGAGGACATGTCTTGACGGCCACCGAGAGAGACCGCCCCGACGAAGTCGAAGGAGAGGCGTTCTCGGCCGGGCGCGCCGGCTCGCCGGACGAGACCGGGGTCACGGAGCTTTCTGCGCTCGGCCCGCCGCCCTGGCGGCCGATCTGTATGACCTGCGGCGTTCAGTTCGCGCCGCGGGACGAGGCCCTGGACGTCTGTCCGATCTGTGCCGATGAACGCCAATATATTGGCTGGCACGGTCAGCAATGGACGACTCTCGATCGGCTGCGCCAAGATCCGCGCGGCAGCGAAATTCATATCGAAGAGCCCGGGCTGGGCAGCCTCAACATCGTGCCGGCAACGGCAATCGGTCAACGCGCGTATTTGATCGAAACGCCCGAAGGCACGATTATCTGGGATTGCACGACCTATTTCGACGATAAGACACTCGATCTTATCCGCGCCCGTGGTCCCGTGCTCGCCATGGCGATCTCCCACCCTCACTTTTATGCCTCGATGAGTTCGTGGGCCGAAGCGCTCGACATCCCGGTGTATATACATGCCGCCGACCGGGAATGGGTGATGGATCCGAGCGACCACCTGGTTTACTGGCAGGGCGAAACACTCGATCTCACTCCCGGCGTGACACTTGTCCAACTTGGCGGACACTTCACGGGATCTTCCGCGCTGCACTGGGCAAACACGGAAGACGGTCTTGGCGCCCTGGTCGCCGGGGACACAATCAAAACCGTGATGGACCGACGCTATGTCGGATTCATGTATAGCGTTGTGAATTTCATACCCATGGGCCCGACGGCCGTGAAAGATATCGTTCGCCGGCTCGAGCCTTTCGAATTCGACAGGATCTATTCCTTGTGGTCGGGGCATATGGTGCCGAGCGACGGCAAAGCCGCCATTACCCGTTCGGCGGCGCGCCACCTCGAATTCATCCAGCAGTAAGCATGCCAATTCGATGAGCGACGATGCACAACAGGGCGAGATCTTTCAGGTCATCGGGCGCTTCAATTTGCGCCCCGGCGCGGAAGCGGCATGGGACGCCGCCTTTCGTGAGCGCATCGAAGCCGCCACCTCGGCGCCGGGTTGGCTCGGCGTCGCGTCCTGGGCGCCGGTTTCAGAGCCGTCGCAGCGAATCGTGATCGGGCGCTGGCGTGCGCGGACGGATTTCGACACCTGGACCCAAACCGAGAGCTATATCCGCACCAAGGAAATACTCGATTCATGCCAGACCTCGCCGCCCGACATCGAGTGGTTCCGTTCGGTTGCTATCCTCGATAGGCGCCGGCGCCCGGTTAATGCGGCTCGACTGTCCAGGTGTGGCCGCTTTGTAAGAGGCTGTTCAGGCTCGGTGGCGGCGCCTTTTTCTTGGCGTCCTCGATTTGCCGGCGCACGGCGGCCTCGTAGCTTTCCGCCGGATCGCAATAGAGCACGCCAATGGCGACGGGAAATTCGGGCGCTTCCATGCGCGCCAGCCAGCCCGCCAGGGTGCGGTTGGTCTCGTCATGCACCAGCACATCGTCGAGCGTGACGCCATTCTCGCCGACGGTCACCACCTCAAGGTCGAGAATATCGTGGTTGATACGGATGCCTTTGTTGCCGTCGGCGCCGAAGATCAGCGGCTGGCCGTGCTCGACATGGAGCTGGGTGTCGGGCGCGGTCCGCTTTTCGGCGAAATCGCTGAACGCACCGTCGTTATAGACGATGCAATTCTGGAAAATTTCCACGAACGACGCACCCTTGTGGGCGTGCGCGCGTTTCAGCACCTCGGGCATATGCTTCTGATCGGTATCGATCGAGCGGGCGACGAAGCGTGCGCCGGCGCCGAGCGCGAACGAGGTCGCCGAAACCGGATGATCGACCGAGCCCATGGGCGTTGAGGGCGACAGCGTGCCTTCCCGCGAAGTCGGCGAATATTGGCCTTTGGTTAAGCCATAAATTTCATTGTTGAACAGCAGAATATTGAGGTCGACATTGCGTCTGAGCACATGCAGCGTGTGATTGCCGCCGATCGAGAGCATGTCGCCGTCGCCGCCGACGACCCAAACGTCCAAATCCGGATTGGCGAGTTTTACGCCAGTGGCGATGGCGGGGGCCCGGCCGTGAATGGTATGGAAGCCGTAAGTCGCCATGTAATAGGGAAAGCGCGCGGCGCAGCCGATGCCTGAGACGAACACCACATTCTCGGTCGGCGTACCGATCTCGGCCAGCGCTTTTCGCACGGACTTGACGATGGCGAAATCGCCGCAGCCCGGGCACCAGCGAATTTCCTGGTCCGAAGTGAAATCCTTAGCGTTCAATTCCTCTGCCGTCACGATATCGTTCATCTCACTTCTCCAATCTGGCGTGGATGCCGTCTTCGATTTCCGCAATCCGGAACGGTTTTCCGGTTACCTTGCGCAAGCCTTCCACCGGAACCATGAAACGGTCGCGGACGATAGTGGAGAGTTGGCCCATATTCATCTCCGGTACCAGCACCTTGTCAAAACGTGCGAGGAGCTCACCCAGATTTTTCGGCATCGGATTGATATAGCGCAAGTGAATATGGCTTACCGCCTTGCCCTCGCTGCGCAAATGGCCGACGGCGCTGCTGATTGGCCCATAGGTAGAACCCCAGCCGAGCACCGCCAACTGGCCGCTGTCGGCGCCTGATTCCACGGTCTGCAAGGGTATGTCATCGGCGATACCCTCGATTTTCTTGAAGCGTGTATTGGTCATGCGCTGGTGGTTCTCGGCATCGTACGAAACATTGCCGCTATCATAGGCCCGCTCCAGCCCGCCGATGCGGTGCTCGAGGCCCAGCGTGCCGGGTTTGACCCAAGGCCGCGCCAGCGTCGCGCCGTCGCGCATGAACGGCTGGAAGCCTTCGGTCTCGGTGCGGAATCCGACTTTGAAAGGTTTGAAATGATCTGCGTCCGGCACGCGCCAGGGCTCGGCGGCGTTGGCGATGTAGGTGTCGCTGAGGATAATCACCGGGGTCATGTATTTGGTGGCAAGGCGCACTGCCTCAATGGCCACCTCGAATGAGTCGGCGGAGGAATGCGCGGCGATAACGACCAATGGCGAGTCGGCATTGCGGCCGTAGACGGCAAGGTAAAGGTCGGATTGTTCGGTTTTGGTCGGCATGCCGGTGGAGGGCCCGGCGCGCTGCGTGTTGACCACGATGAGCGGCAATTCGGTAGCGATGGCGAGGCCGATCGCCTCCGTCTTGAGGGCGATGCCCGGTCCGGAGCTCGAAGTCACGCCGAGCGAGCCGGCGTAGGAAGCGCCAATAGCGGCACCGACAGCGGCAATTTCATCCTCGGCTTGAAAGGTCGTCACATCATAGGATTTTAGACGCGCCAAGACATGCAGCAGGCCCGACGCCGGCGTGATCGGGTAGGAGCACATGATGATTTTCAAGCCGGCCAATTGGGCGCCGGTGACCAGGCCCCATGCGGTGGCTTCGGTGCCGGTGACGGTGCGGTAGATGCCGGGCTCGAAATCCGCCGGTTGGATGGTGAAGCCGCGCACGCCGTCGGGCATTTCCGCCGTTTCACCGAACGCGTGGCCGGCCTTGAGCGCCGCAATATTTGCCTTGGCAACTTCCGGCAGTTTCTTGCCGAATTTGCCTTCCAGCCAATCGGATGTGGGAGTCAGACGGCGGTCATACATCCAGCTGATCAGCCCCAACGTCCACATATTCTTGCAGCGCAGGCCATCGCGCTTGTTGACCTCGGTGTGGCTCACCGATTCCAGGGTCAAACGGGAAATATCGATCGGAAAGATGCGGTATTTTTCCAGGCTGCCGTCTTCGAGCGGATTGCTCTCATAGCCGGCTTTACGAAGATTCTTGTCTTTGAAGGAGCCCGAATCGACGATCACCAGACCGCCCAGCTTGACCTCCTCGATATTGACGATCAGCGCCGCCGGATTGAGAGCGACGAGCACGTCCGGCGCATCGCCCGATGTCAGGATCGCACTAGAGCCGAAATGGATTTGAAAGGCCGAGACGCCGTAGGTGGTGCCGATAGGGGCGCGGATTTCGGCGGGGAAATCCGGAAACGTCTCTAAATCCTGGCCGGCGATCGCCGTTGTCTCGGCGAAGCGCCCGCCGGTCAATTGGATACCGTCTCCCGAATCGCCGGCAAAGCGCACGACCACTTCATCGACTTCTTCGCGGCGGACTTCAGCCAGCTTCAATGCCGTATTTCCATCCGAACTCACGAATCTCTCCATAGATAGAATGAATAGAACACCGCGATGATGTCGTCATCGTCCGGTTAGTCAGTACATATGCCTAATCTGCGGGTTCGTCCACCGTTCAGAGGGTCAATTCGCAGTGAATTCATGGTGAAACCGGCACCCATACATGTGCGGTGGATTGCCTCAGCCGAGCGCCGCCAACATTTCGGCGACGCTGACGAATTTCTTGCGCGGTGCACCTTCCCTGGCGTTGGCGATTTCGGCCGCTTCAATCGTCTGCCATTCCGATAAATTGACCGCCCGCACGCCACGCTCCGCCAACAGCGCCTCCAGGGCCGCGCGTCCGCTCTTTCCGCCACCAGCGCCATGATCCGTGAAGATTTGCTCGGCCGCCAACTTGCCGTCCGGCTTGTTGGTGCCGATGACGCCGCTCGGGCCGCGCTTGATCCAGCCCACCGCGTAGAGGCCCGTGTCCACCCGACCGTCGTCATTCTCGACGATACCGCCGCGTTCGTCGAACGGCGTGTCGGCAACCGGGCGCGAGATATAGCCGATGGCGGCGATCACCAGGCCGCACGGAATTTCGAAAAATTCTCCGAGACCCACAGCGCGCCCGTCACGCACTTCCGTGCGCTCGAAGCGCACGCCCGTCACCCGATCGTCACCGAGAATCTCGACTGGCTGCGCGTAATAGACGAAATGTACCCGCTTGGGCTTTTCGTCCGCATTGCGGTCGACGAATTCACGCACCGTGGCGAGGTTCTTTTTCGCCAGCCGGCGGTCCCGGTCGGACATCTCGCCTTCGACCGATTCGGGCAGTTGCGCGGCATCGATCTGCGGCACGCAATTTTCCAGGTGCCCCATTTCGCGCAGTTCGACATTGGTGTATTTCGCCTCGTTGGGGCCGCGCCGGCCGACCATATAGACGTCCGTCAGAGGCGCGTTTTGAATCGGCTGCGCCGCATAGTCGGGCAAATCCGTTGCCGCCATTTCCGCCGGAGTCTTGACCAGTACCCGCGCCACATCGATGGCGACATTGCCGTTGCCGAGAACCACCGCCGCACCGACGTTCAGGTCTGGATTCAGGTCGCGGCGATCAGGATGGCCGTTATACCAATTGACGAAGGTGGCCGAGCCGAACACGCCTTTCTTGTCTTCGCCGGGGATACCGACGGCGCGGTCGCTGCCGGCGCCGACGGCGAGCACCACCGCATCATACATTTCACGGATTTCGTTGAGGCCGATATCCCTGCCGACTTCCACGTTGCCGTAATAATTCACGTCTTCATGCGCCGCCGTCTTGGCGAAAGCGCGCATCACATTCTTGGTTTTCTCATGATCCGGCGCGACGCCGAAGCGGATCAGTCCATAGGGGCAGGGCAGGCGCTCGATGATATCGATGCGGCAATCGTTATCGGATTTCACCAAGGCATCGGCCGTATAGAAAGCGGCCGGACCCGATCCTATGATCGCAACGCTCAAGCTCATTTGGGCGTAATATTCCTGATAATTCGACTGTCGAATGGCGGTGTTTTTCGCGCTCGGCGGCAAAATATGCCAGTGCGGGGCGTTTGATAAAACTGTTTTTTCACCCCGCCTGCCACGCGCTCGATCTTTTGACTTAAACCGCTGCGGGCCGGTCCCAGGCGCCGCTGAAGAAGGACTCGGAGAGCGCCCTGCGGGCACGCGGCGCCACCTCCATGTCGTGCAGTTTTCCGTCCAAGCTGTCGGTTTCACCGTAATAGCCGATCGCCGCAGCGCACACGGTTTCGAAACCGTCGGGCAAGCCATAGGTTTGAACAATTTTGTCATGCACAATGCCGGCCATCTGGTGGATGAACAGGCCGAGCGCCGTGGCCTGAACGCTGAGATGCGCCATCGCCTGGCCGGTATCGTAGAACGCGTGCGGATTCTTCTTGCCGTCGTCGAAATTCATCTGAGCGGCGACCAGCAGCAAGAGCGGCGCGTGCTGCGCCCATTTTTGGTTGCCTTCGACAAGGCAAGAGAGCGCTGTTTGAAATTCGTCACCCCCGTCGCGGGTGGCGACAATGAACCGCCAAGGCTGAACGTTGAAACAGGACGGCGCCCAGCGCGCCGCCTCCATGAGGGAGCGCAAAGATTCAAGTGGAACGGGCCGGTTGGAAAAAGCGCGCGGCGACCACCGGTCGCGCAGTTGATCGAGGATAGGGGTATCCGAGATGGCTGGTTTTTTCATGCTGACACTGGTTCCTTCCGTTCCTTTGTTTTCTGCCACCCCGGCGTAGCTCCGGCTCGGCCTTGCGGCGGCGTGCCGAATTCGTCAGTCTGGCGGGCAAACCCGAAATTCCCGCCGCCCGTTCTGGGGCCGATCGCCCGGAGAATACCATATGTTGCTCGACGCCCAGCGCTCCGTCTTGATCGTTATTGACCTACAAGAAAAACTGGTACCCGCCATCGACAAGGGCGACGACGTGGTCGCCAACGCCGGAAAATTGCTCGAGGGCGCCGGCCGGCTCGGCGTGCCGGTAATTGTATCGGAGCAGTATCCCAAGGGCCTTGGGCTCACGGTCGACGACATCGCATCCAAACTGCCGAATGAGTCAAAGACCATTGCCAAGCTCACCTTTAGCGCCGCGCGGAGCGAGGATTTCCGCCGCGATCTGTCGGCCTTGCGCGGGCGCGGGCGCGATCAGATGGTGATTTGCGGCACTGAGACTCATGTCTGTGTGTTGCAGACCGTGGCGGATCTATTGGCGGAAGACTTGCCCGTCTATCTCGTCACCGACGCCAGTGGCTCGCGCGCCGAACCAAACCGCCGCGCGGGCGTTGAGCGGATGGCCGGCCTCGGCGCACAGTGCGTGACCAGTGAAATGGTATTGTTCGAATGGCTGGAAGCCGCCGGCAGCGACGATTTCAAGGAGTTGAGCAAGCTGATCAAGTGATAGCGCTAGCGCCGGCGGAGACAAACGAACCAGTAGACCGCGCCAACCGAGGCACTACCGCCGATCACGTTGCCTATTGTCTCCGGCGCAAGATTGAGGCCAGCGCCGCAATTTAGCCCTAATATTCCGGTGGTTGGCCCGCCGAGACCGGTGAAGGGCCGGTTGCATTCAAACCGTAGCGCCGCTACGGTTCGAGATCAGGACGCGCGGGCCGGGCGGCGCGCAGGCGATGCTTCGCCGGCCCGAAGCGGGGAGATGTGAAAGCAAATAAAGAATGAACAGAGGAGAAGCATCATGATCAGTCGTAGAACGGTATTGGCCCTGGCTGCCACGGTGGCGCTTACGGCAGGTACCTTCGTCTGGACTCCGGCCAAGGCGGGGCAGGATATTTTGATCGGCGGCGGCTCGGTGACCGGCGTCTATTATCAAGTTGCCCTCAATGTCTGCAATTTGCTGAATAAGCATGCCGGCGACAAATATAACTGCGTCGGCCGCCCGGCGTTGGGCTCGGTGTTCAACATCCGCGCCGTGAAACGCACCCTGCTCGATTTCGGCGTCGCCCAGTCCGACCGCAATTTCGAGGCCTTCCGCGGCCGCGGCGATTGGGAAGGCAAGCCGATGGAGGATCTGCGCAGCGTCTTCAGCATGCATCCCGAAACGGTGCTGCTGGTGACCCGCGCTGATACCGGCATCAACAGCGTCTCGGACCTGAAAGGCAAGACTGTCAATATCGGCAACCCCGGCTCCGGTCAGCGCGGCAACGCCGAAGACGTGCTGCGCCTTTA
>PTKB01000083.1 GCA_002937555.1 Alphaproteobacteria bacterium MarineAlpha10_Bin2
GCATGTGCGCGATGTTTATACGGCTGAGGGAGGAGTGCTGGCGCGCGCCGCCGAAAGCACGCTGCTGATCGATTGTTCGACCATCGACGTGATGACCGCGCGCGAAGTTTGCCAGGCCGCGGCTGCGCGCGGTCTCGAGATGCTGGATGCGCCGGTCTCGGGCGGTGTCGCCGGCGCCGCGGCAGGCACGCTCACATTCATGGTCGGCGGCACCGACAGCGCTTTTGCCCGCGCCGAAACGGTGTTGGAGCCGATGGCCAAGACCGTCGTGCATGCCGGGCGATCGGGCAACGGTCAGACCGCTAAAATCTGTAACAATATGATGTTGGCCGCCAGCATGATCGTCACCTCCGAGGCCTTCGCGCTCGCCGACCGCTTGGGGCTCGAGCGCCAGACCATGTTCGATATCGTCTCCAGCGCCACCGGCCAGTGCTGGGCGCTCACCAGTTACTGCCCGGTGCCGGGGCCGGTGCCGGCGTCGCCGGCCAACCGCGATTATCAGCCCGGTTTCACGGCGGCGATGATGAGCAAGGATCTCAAACTGGCACAGCAAGCGGCGGAAAGCGCTGGCGCCGCCACGCCGATCGGCGCCGAGGCCGCGCGCCTGTACGCAGAATTTTGCGACGCCGGAAACGACTCCCTCGACTTCTCGGCCATCTTCAAGCTGGTCGATGCGGGGCGCTAGCCGTCGCTAAAAAGGGCGAGCTGCGCTTCTTTGACCGGATTCAGAGCGTCGTCGGCAATTTGGCTGCCGTCGCCACGGATATGGATAAGCTCAATACCCTGTGCGATGAGGGGCTCGCCCAAAAGATGCTTGCGGTGACAACGTAGGGGATCTTCCTCGGCGCACATAATCGCCGTCTGCCCGCGCTCCGCCAACTCCGCCAACTCTCCGATGCGGGCGCGAAACGCCGGCGCGGTGGTATCGCCGTCGCTTTTCCCGCCCAACTCCTTGCCGAACCACAGGTAGCCGATGCCGGCTGCGTCCAGGGAACCATGCAAGGCGGCGCGGTTGAAATGCGGCAAGCGGCGCGACGACGGCCAAGAGCGTACATCGACAATTACCGAGATTTCATGCGCGCTTAAGAGGTCCAGGAATTTTTCGAGCGGATGATTTGAATGACCAATGGTTCGGAGGATGCGCGCGCCGCTCATGGTCACATTCTAGCATCGCTCTACGAGCCTTCCCAGGCGTCCCCAAGAGCGCTAGATTGGCGGCCTTCAGAGCGGAGGACGCGACATGGCCGAAACCAAGGATATCGTCAAAACCACCTGCCCGCGCGATTGCTATGATGCCTGCGGCATCGAAGTGCTGCGCGAGCAGGGCCGAATCGTTTCGGTGCGCGGCGACAAGGAGCATTTCGTCAGCCGCGGCAAACTGTGCGGCAAATGCCAGATTTATTACAACGGTGTCCTTCTCGACGAAGGCGAACGCCTGAAACAGCCGCTCAGGCGCGTCGGCGCCAAGGGCGAGGGGCGCTTCGAGACGGTTTCCTGGGAGACCGCCATATCCGAAATCGCCGCCCGCTTCGGCCATATTGTCGAGGCCAATGGCGGCGAGAATATTCTGCACGCGCATTACACCGGCACCTGTTCGTTAATCGCCAACAATTTTCCCATGCGCTTCCTCGGCCGGCTTGGGGCGCGCGAGGTGGAGCCCGATACGGTGTGCAACATGGCCGGCCATGTGGCGCTCGGCTATATGCTCGGAACTTCCGTGCACGGCTTCGATCCGCGGACCGTCAAAGACAGCAAATGCATCGTCGTATGGGGCGCCAATCCGTCCGCCAGCGCGCCGCATGCCCATAGCCATTGGCTGCCCGAGGCGCCCTGTCCGGTGATCGTTATCGATCCCGTGCGCCACCCGACAGCGGAAGCGGCGGATCTGCATCTGCAGCTTCATCCCGGCAGCGATGCCGCACTCGCCTTCACCATGATGCATGTGCTCAAGCGCGAAGGCATGATCGACCGTGAGTTCCTCGCCGCCAACACCGTCGGCTGGGACGAATTGGAGCCGATGCTCGATAGCTGCACGCCCGAATGGGGCGCTTCGGAAACCGGCGTACCGGCGACCGATATCGAGCGCGCCGCCAAGCTCTACGGCGCCGGGCCGGCGCTGTTGTGGCTCGGCCAAGGCCTGCAGCGCCAGCCCATGGGCGGCAACGTCATCCGCGCCTGTTCGCTGTTACCGGCGCTTTGCGGCAATTACGCCAAGCCTGGCGCGGGCCTCCTTTATCTCAACGGCGGCGGTCAAAAGGGCGTCGACGGCGATTATCTGGTGGCGCCGCATCTCAGCAACAGCCCCGAAACCCTTAGCCAAATGGATTTGGCGGCATATTTGGAGAGTGCCGAAAATGCCCGCGCGTTTCTCTGCTGGAATATCAATCCGGTTGCATCGAGCCCGGAGCAGGGCCGCCTTATGCAGGCGATGTCGCGCGAAGATCTGTTCACCGTGGTACTCGACATCTTCGCCACCGACACCACGGATTTCGCCAATTACGTGCTTCCCGCCGCCGCGTTTCTGGAATTCGACGATCTGGTATCAGGCTATTTCAACATGTCCTTCTCGGCCCAGGTCAAGGTGGCGGAGCCGATGGGCGAGGCGCTGCCCAACCAGGAGATATTCCGCCGCCTGGCGCGCGCCATGGGCTTCGCGGAGCCCGAACTGCAGGAGAGCGACGAAGACATCATCGCCAATGTGGTGAAGGGGGTTGGCATTGAGGGCGGCTTCGCGGCGCTGAAAGCCAACGGCACGATGTTTCCCAACCCGCAGGCGCAATTGCAATTCGCCGATCTCAAATTTCCCACCGCCAGCGGCAAAATCGAAATCGCCAGCGCTACCGCCGAGGCCGACGGCCATCCGCGCCTGCCGCAGCCCGGCAGCGATGCCCGGCCCTGCGATGGGCGTCTCCGGCTGATCACCCCGGCCTCGGAATGGCTGATGAACGATTCCTACGCCAACGATCCCAAGGTCGAAAAACAACTCGGCCAAGCCACTGTAACCATCAACCCGGCCGATGCCGAAGCGCGCGGGTTGGCCGAGGGAAACTTGGTGCGCCTCTCCAACGCCACCGGCTCACTCGAGCTCACTGTGGCGCTTTCGGACAAGGTGCCGCCAGGTGTTGCCTTGAGCCCCAAGGGCCGTTGGCCGCGCCGCGCCGGCAAAGAGCGGGCCAATGTGAATTCGCTCAACCCGGGCGTAAAATCGGATATGGGCGAAAGCAGCGCCGTGCACGGCGTCGAAGTGGAGATCGGCGCGGTTTAGGTTCAGGACGGGAAGGTTTCGCGCAACTCCGCCACCTGCTCCGCCGTTAGCAGGCGCACGTCGCAGCCGCGCAGCAGGAGATGGAGCTTGGCCGTCTCCTCGAGTTCTTCCGCCGCATAGACGGCACTGTCCAACTCCTTGCCGGCGACCACGGGGCCATGATTGGCGAGTAGGACGGCGTGGTGCGCCTTGGCGAATTTAGCTACTGCCTCGGCAAGCGCCATGTCTCCGGGGCGGAAATAGGGCACCAACGGCAGTTTGCCGACGCGCATCACCGCATAGGCGGTAATCGGCGGCAGTACATCGCTCGGGTCGATATCGGCAAGGCAGGAAAGCGCCACCGAATAGGTCGAATGCAAATGCACGATGGCTTTGGCGTCGGGCCGTTCGCGGTACATGGCGAGATGCAGGAATGCCTCCTTGGACGGCTTGTCGCCGGCCAACAAGTCGCCGGCGGGCGACAGCTTGGAAATGCGCGCCGGGTCGAGCCGGCCCATGCAGGAATTGGTCGGCGTGACCAGCAAGCCGTCCTCGACGCGGTGGCTGATATTGCCGGACGAGCCGCAGCCATAACCGCGCTCGAACAGCGATTTTCCATGCAGCGCGATCCGCTCGCGTAAAGCTGATTCGTTCAATCGAGTACCGTGAACGCCTTGGTGAAGAAATCGGGCGCGCCGAAATTGCCGGATTTCAACGCCAGGTGAAGGGGCGAGGCGCCGAGGCTCATGGTCCAGGGCACGCCGGGATCGATCTGTTTGCCGATCATGAGCCCACGCACGCCGAGCGCTTTGACCGCGGCGCCGGAGGTTTCGCCGCCGGCCAACACCATCTTGCCGACGCCGGCCTTGACCAATCCGCGTGCGATTTTGGCGAGGGCACGCTCGACCAGGATGCCGGCTCTGTCGCGGCCATGTTTGCGCTGCGCCTTGGCGACCTCGGCGGGTGATGCGCTGGCATAAATAAGGACAGGTTGTTGCGCCAGTTTCGGTTTCGCCCAGGCCAATACGTTGGCCACGATATCCTGCTTCCCGCCGAGCTGGGTGGCGTCTACCCGGAAGGCGGGTGCGTCGGCCTTCATGTGCGCCACTTGATCCAGGGTCGCTTCCGAGCAACTCCCGGCAAGGACGGCGGCATGGCCCTCTGCGCGCGGCAAACGGGCGGCGTTTGCTTTGCGGCCAAGCGCTCCCGAGGCGCGGAAATTGTCCGGCAGGCCCATGGCGACCCCGGAGCCGCCGGTGACCAGTTTGAAATCCGCTACGGCGCGTCCGATATCGATCAGGTTCTTGTCGCTGAGCGCATCGACGATGGCGTGGCGCACGCCGTCACGGCGCAATTGCGCGAGCGCCTCGCGGATGGCCGCCGGGCCTTGGGAGACCGTCTCCCAGCGTACCAGTCCGACACTGTAGGGCGTCTGCTCGGCCAACACCTCTACGAGATTGGCGTTCCGCATCGGCGTGAGCGGGTGGTTGCGCATGCCGGAAGCCGACAGCAGCACATCGCCGACGAAGAGATGGCCGTGAAACACCGTGCGGCCATTGGTCGGAAACGCCGGGCAGGCGATGGTGATGTCGGCTTTCGCCCGCTCCAGCATGCCGTCGGCCACCGGGCCGATATTGCCGCGCGGAGTCGAATCGAAGGTCGAACAATATTTGAAGAAAAATTGCTTGGCGCCGGCAGCTTTGAGCCACTCCTGCGCATCCAGCGAATTGCGGACGGCGCGGACGGGTTGCGTGTTGCGCGATTTCAGCGCCACCACGACGGCATCGGCGTCGGGCACCGCGTCTCCGGCTTCCGGCACGCCGATCATTTGCACGGTGCGCATGCCGCCGGCGACGAGTGTGTTGCAGAGATCGGTGGCGCCGGTCATGTCGTCGGCCACGGCGCCCAGTAAAATGTCTTTGCCCGTCATTTCAGGAGGCGAAATGCCCGCGTAAAGAAATCCTCGTCACCAAAATTACCGGCCTTAAGCGCCAAATGGACCGGCGGCGTGTCGAAAGTCATGGTCCAAGGCACGCCGGGATTAATCTCGTGGCCGATGCGAAGTGACTGGATCTTGAGCGCCTTCAAGGATTCGGAAGCCGTGATGCCGCCGGCCACAATCAATCTCCCGACGCCGGCCCGAACCAAATCCCTCGATATTCTCGCCAGGCACTTCTCGATCAAAATAGTGGCATTCTCGACGCCATGTTTGCGCTGTACCTTCTTGACCACGTCCGCTTCGGCGCTTGAGTAGATCAGCACCGGGCCATCCGCCAATTTCGGCTTGGCCCACTCCAGCGCTTCCTTGGCGACATCCCGCTTGCCACCAAGCTTCATGCCGTCAACGAAGAACGCGGGATGATGATTTTTCATATACGCTACTTGCGCCAAAGTCGCCTGCGAGCAGCTGCCCGCCACCACTGCTGAATAGCCCTTTGACGATGGCAATATGTCGGCCCCCGAATCGGGCCCCAACAGGCCGGCGCGACGGAAATTTTTTGGCAATGCCAACGCGGCCCCTGAGCTGCCGGTGACAAGTTTCATGTCGCGGCAGGCGATGCCGGTATCAACTAGATTACGGTCCGATACGGCGTCCACGATCGCAAATCGATTGCCCGCGTCACGGAGCAGCTTCAAGTGATTTCTAATCGCTTCGGGGCCAACCGTCACCACCTCGTGGGGGACGAGGTCGACTTGATGTTTGGTTTGCCGGCTCAACACTCTGATCAGATTTGATTGCTTCATGGGCGTCATCGGATGGGTGCGCATGAAAGATTCGGAGAGCAACAAATTGCCGACAAAAAGATGGCCCTGGAAGAGGGTACGCCCGGCGGTGGGAAAAGCCGGGCAGACTACTGTGAAGTCCTCTCCCATGGCGTCCAGAAGCGCATCCGCGACGGGCCCGATATTGCCGCGATTGGTGGACGAAAAGGTCGAACGGTATTTGAAGAATATCTGCTTTGCGCCGCGCCCTTGGAGCCAGCGCAATGCGGCGAGAGATTGCCGCACGGCCGATTTCGCCGGTCCCGTGCGCGTGGCCAAGGCGACAACCACCGCGTCCTCATCGTGCGCCGGATGATTCTTGCCGGGCACGCCGATTTCTTGAACGGTGCGCATGCCCTGACCCACCAAAATATTGCAAAGATCAGTCGCCCCGGCGATATCGTCGGCGATGGCGCCGAGGAGAATGGTATTTTTCCGCCTCTTCTTCGTCGCCTTTATCTGGCTAGCTCTTGCCATGTCCCCTCCACTAGAAAAATGCCTGTATACCCGTCTGCGCTCGTCCCAGGATAAGGGCATGCACATCATGTGTGCCCTCATAGGTGTTTACCGCCTCCAAATTCATGACGTGGCGAATGACGTGATATTCGTCGGAGACTCCGTTGCCGCCGTGCATATCGCGCGCCATGCGGGCGATCTCGATCGCTTTACCGCAGGAATTGCGCTTGATCAGAGAGATCGTTTCGGGCGCTAGGCGCCCCTCGTCGAACAAGCGTCCCGCCCGGAGACAGGATTGCAGGCCAATCGAAATCTCTGTCTGCATGTCGGCGAGTTTCTTCTGGATAAGCTGGTTGGCAGCCAGCGGGCGTCCGAACTGCTTGCGATCGAGCGTATATTCGCGCGCCGCGTGCCAGCAGAATTCCGCCGCGCCGAGGGCTCCCCAGGCGATGCCGTAGCGCGCCCGGTTGAGGCAGCCGAACGGCCCGCCGAGGCCTGAGGCGCCGGGCAATTCATTTTCCGCCGGCACAAATACTTCGTCCATCTGGATCATCCCGGTGATCGATGCGCGGAGCGAGAATTTCCCCTCTATCTTGGGTGCGGCCAATCCTTTCATGTCTTTGTCGAGGATATAGCCGCGGATCACCCCGTCATCGTTCTTGGCCCAGACGACGAAGACATCCGCAATCGGCGAATTGGTGATCCAGTTCTTTGCGCCGGACAGGAGAAAACCGCCATCGCAGCTTTTGGCGCGGGTGCTCATGGAGCCCGCATCGGAGCCGTGATCCGGCTCGGTTAAACCGAAACAGCCGACCCACTCACCGGTCGCCAGGCGGGGCAGATATTTTTGCTTTTGCGCGTCGCTGCCATAGGCGTTGATCGGATGCATGACGAGGCTCGATTGCACGCTCATCGCCGAGCGGTAGCCGGAATCCACACGCTCGATTTCGCGCGCCATCAAGCCGTAGCAAACGTAAGACACGCCGGCGCAGCCATAGCCATCGATGGTTGCGCCCAACATGCCGAGCGCACCCATCTCGTTCATGATGTCGCGGTCAAAGCGTTCATGCCGATTGGCTTCGAGAATGCGCGGCATGAGTTTATCCTGGGCGTAGGCGCGCGTGGTATCGCGCACCAGACTCTCCTCTTCGGAGAATTGCTCGTCGAGCAGGAAGGGATCGTCCCAGCGGAATTTGGGGCGCGGTGTTTTGCCCGGTTTGTTTGCTTCCCTCACTTCCGCCGCAGTGGCGGCCGGCTCGCTCATGGATTGTTCTCCGTCTCGGCAATTTCAGCGCTCCCTTTCTAGCATTGCTGGGGTTTTGCTCCAAGCCCGGCGCCGAGCATGGGCGGGCTATCAATATTCGTGCCGAGGCGCGACAATGGCGCCAGTGCGGATAGTTCGGATCAAGATGTGAACAATTCTACCCCAGCGCGGACTTCCGCCGCGGGCGCGGAGCGTTCCGGCGTCCTGCCGATTGTTTATCTGTTCGTACTCGGCTTCTGCTTCGGCGTGAGCTTCGTGCTGAACAAGATTGCAACGACCAACGGCGTGCCGTTCATTCCATACGTGTTTTGGCAAAGCATCGGCGCGGCGCTGATTCTCGGCGTGGCGGCGGCGGGCATGCGTCAACTGCCGGCCGTGACGGCGGCGCATTTGCGCATCTATGTGGTGATGGCGCTCCTCAATGTGGCGATTCCATATTTGGTTCTGGCCTATGTCGCGCCCAAGCTCCCGGCCAGCTTGTTGCCGATCGGCCTCGCTCTGGTGCCGGGTGTGATTTATTTGATGGCGCTCGCGTTCCGGTTGGAGCGATTCGGTTGGCTGCGCTTCGGCGGCATCGGTCTGGGGCTCGCCGGTGTCCTGCTCATCCTGTTGCCCAAGGCCAGCCTGCCCGAACCCGGCATGGCCGGCTGGTTGGCGCTCAGTCTCCTGGCCACATTCAGCTTTTCGCTACGCGCCGTCCTGGTTCCGCTCATGCGCCCGCCGGCCACGCCTTCGCTATCTCTGGCCTGCGGTCTCTTGATCACGGCCAGCGTTATCATGCTGGTGATCATGGCGGCGAGCGGCCAATGGTGGGCGTTTGACGGCGCGTTCGGCATCGGCCATGGCATGGTGCTGGCGGCCATGGTCAACAATGCCCTGCTCCTGGTCCTGATCTTCGAGATCATCCGCCTCACCGGCCCGGTGTTCTTCGGCGGCGTTAATTATGTTTCGATGCTGATCGGCGTTGCCCTCGGCATTATCATATTCGACGAGCGCCACACCATGTGGGTGTGGCTGGCGATCGCCCTGGTTCTGGCCGGCCTTTATCTGGTGAACCGGGGCAAGGCGCGATGACGGTAACTCGGGGCCCGGCTGACAGGACGGAACTTGGTTGATGGCTGAGGCCAAGAGCAACGCGGCGCGGGCCGCCTGGCGGAGCCCGGGCGCCATTCCCATCCTGATGCTGTTCGTGCTCGGGCTGTCCCTGGCCCTGGTGCTGGTGTTCAACCGCGTCGCCACGGACAACGCCGTGCCGTTCATCCCCTATGTCTTTTGGCAATCAACCTGAGATTGCGTCATCCTTCTGATATTGGCAGTGACGCTGAGCAGTTTTCCGCCGTTGAGTTGGGCGCACTGGCGCATCTATTTCGTCGCCGGGTTGTTTCTCGTCAACCGGCGTCGGGGATGAGGAGAGGAGCGGGCCGAGCTCCGCGCTGTCTCCTGACAATGCACAGCCTCAGATATCGAGTGGCTCCTGAGAGAGTGGAGACCGTTTCTCCAGGTTAAAACGGCCGTCGTAGATAGGGCACGCGCCCGTCGTCGGTCCCGGATATTGGACGTACAAGATCACGCCGCCGTTCTCGGTGTTCAATTCCTCCTCATAATGGGGGTCCGGATAGAAAAGCATCGTCCCTGGGACGTAGGTCTTTCCACCGATCTCGAATTCGCCTTCGAGGATGTACCACACCTGGGCGAAATCGTGCCGATGCCAGGGATGATAGGCGCCGGGCTCATAGCGCACGAGGCCTGCGTTCGGCTCGGTTGGACATTCGGGCCGAGGATGAAATATCATCTTCGCGTGTTGCCCCGGAAATCGCTGCACCCGCCATGGTAGATCATCCGGGTGCCCGGTCGTGCACGGCATGTCTGCCGGGCCGGACTGCTCTTTTGCCATCGCCATATCCTCTCTGCCTGTGCCGGTTCTCGAATTCGGCGACCTAAGCTTCGGCCCGCAACGCCGCTAATACCTCCTCGGCTGTCATGACGTCGCCGAATTGCTGAATGACCGTTTCGAGCGTCGCACGGTGCTCATCGTCCGAGAGCGCCGCGCAGCAGTCGGAGACTAAAACCACTCTGAAGTCGAGTTGCATGGCATCGCGGGCGGTCGATTCGCAGCAGACGTTGGTCTTGGTACCCGCAATGAGGACGTTTTCCATGCCGTAGCCGCGGAGCCAGCGTTCAAGATGAGACGAGCCGGGAACCAGTGCGCTGTAG
>PTKB01000084.1 GCA_002937555.1 Alphaproteobacteria bacterium MarineAlpha10_Bin2
GTTGACGACTTCATAATTCCCGCGGCAATCCAGCGGTCATTCCTTTCCACGTTTACATAGTAACCGCGATCTCTGAAGGCGTTGAAAACCGGGTCTAACATATCTTCAGTGAGGCCGTTCAGTCCGATCACGCTGCCCAGATCGACGTCATCGTCCCAGGGGATGAAGGCTTGGTCCCTAACTGCGCCAAGGCAAGTACCCTGACGAAGAAAGAACGGGATCCCAAGTGAACCCAATATTTCCTTGGCTTCCTCCAGCATCTTTTTCGCGAGTTCTGGGTTTATGTGCCGGAGGTTGGCGTACGACTTGAACAGCGCAGTCTCGTCTGATCCACTCTCGGAGACCATTCCCCCTCCTGTATCAAACATCTGCGGCGTCTCGAATTTTACCATTTGATAGCGGGCCGGCCATTTCTTCCCTCACTTACCGCACGAAAGTCGAGCTGCCCTTGAGAATAGGCCACTGCAGAGAGCCAAACATCGGTTGACGCTCTTGGAGTACAAGTCTACAGTTCATGGCACCCTGGTAGGCCCTCAAGTTTGGACTTTGACTCGATGTAGCGTGGAGCACAGATGTCAATCCTGGACTCACGATAATGCACCCAGAATCTCCTGGTCAGCCGCAGATCGAATAGAAAGAGCGATGCCGGTCGCCCGGCGTCCGCCCGATCGATCAATAATTCGGCTCGAACTGGTCGGCGTTCTCCTTGGTGATCAGAATCGTGCCGGGACCGTCCATGACGCGCGGCAGATGGGCCTCGTTGACGTAGCCGTTGATCGGCTCGCCTTCAAGCGCCGCGATCAGCGCGACGGCGGCATAGTATGATTCCTCCCACGGCAGGAGCACCGTGGATTCGTTGTAGATGCCCGCCTTGACCTTGGCCACGCCGTCTTTGTTGGCGCCGATGCTGTAAATGCGCACGTCGGTGCCGGGCTTCTTGCCGGCGGATTCGATGGCCTGCTCAACACCGCGGCTCATGTCATCCCAGGACGACACCACCACGGTGATGTCGGGGTGCGCCAAGAGGGCGTCTTGAATTTTCTGCAACGCCACCCGGGGATCGAAATTCGCCGGCTGGTCCGAGACCATGTCGACGTTAGGATACTTCGCCAAGCCGTTCTGAATGGCTTTCTCCCAGAATCCGAACAGATCGGAACCGACGAAACCGCCCACGGCCGCCGCCTTGCACGGCCCGGAGCACGACGCGAAGGCGTTCATCACATGGGCATCATAATATGCCTGGCGCTGCATGGTCACCGTGCCGACGAGGCCGGCAGAGTAGTCGGCGTCATTGCACATCGGCAAATCGAGAGAAACAACCGGCTTGCCGGTAGGCACAAGGTGGCGTTTCCACATGGTGCACGACGGCGCCGCTGCGGTCGGGGCGAACAAGAAGCCGTCAAAACCTTCGGTTACAGCGTTCTGAACCTGCTTGACCTGTTCAGCGGGATTGAAATTCGCAGCGAATCTCTTGAATTCGAAGCCGTACTTGTCCGCCGCCGCCTGGAGCCCGGCGCGGCGCGCGGTGCAATAGGGGTTCTGGCCACATTCGGTCAGATAAGCGATGCGGTAAACTTTTGACGGTTTGGCGCCTTTGGCGTCGTAGTCCAAGAGTTTTTGAGCCGCTTCGGATACTGATTCGGCCTGGGCCGGAGCCGCCAACAGCCCGAAACTCAATCCGAGCGCGAGCGCCACCGTCACACTGCGAGCGGAAACTCGATGCAACATTTTCCTCGATTTCATTTACCCGTTTCCTCCCATGATGCGGATTTTATCATTCGATTTACATCTTGCGCCGTAGCGCCTGATAGTACATCAAATGTAACGTATTTGTCCGGACCAATGCAAACTCCTCACCATCCAGAGTAATCTTAGGTCCGCAACATCCGGAACTTCATCATCTACCGGGATCGCTTGCCCGCGAGCTCGGGTCCGGGCTATCGTTTGGCGCTGACGCAAGCCCGGAAGGAGAGCCCAATGGCGAGCCGTGTAACCCCGGAACGGGGACGCAATATCGATGTGGAGGGCGCCTACAGGGTGGCCGAGGAACGCTACACCGCGGCCAACCCGGAAAGCCTGGCGCAATTCACCCGCGCCTGCGAAAGCCTGCCCGGCGGCAATACCCGGACCGGCATGTATTACGCCCCCTTCCCGCTTGCCATGGCGCGCGGCGAGGGCGCCTATATGTGGGACCTCGACGGCCACAAATACCGCGACTATGCCGGCGATTTTTCCGCCGGGCTCTATGGCCACACCAACGCGGTCGTCCATGCCGCGGTGCGCGAGGTGCTGGCGGACGGCGTCACATTTGGTTCTGTGAGCGCCCATGAGGAACGCCTCGCCACGCAGATATGCGCGCGCGTGCCCTCGATCGAGCGCGTGCGCTTCTGCAATTCCGGCACCGAAGCCAACATCATGTCCCTGGTCACGGCCAATGCCGTCACCGGGCGCAGCAAGATCATGGTGTTCGAAGGCGCCTATCATGGCGGCACGCTGTCTTTCCCGCCGGGCGGCTCGCCGATCAACGTGCCGTTCGATTTTATTCTGGCGCCCTTTAACGATGTTGAAGGTACCAGCGCTCTGTTTGACGAACATGGCGACGGCCTGTCGGCGATCTTGGTGGAACTCGTCCAAGGCGCCGGCGGCTGTATTCCGGGCGAGCCAGAATTTGTGGCGCTGTTGCGAGAACGCGCAACGCGGCACGGCGCGCTGCTGATATTCGACGAGGTCATGACGTCGCGCCTCGGCCCGACCGGGCGGCAAGGCGCGCTCGGCATTATCCCCGACATGACGACGCTCGGTAAATATGTCGGCGGCGGCATGACCGCCGGCGCCTTCGGCGGGCGGGCCGACATCATGGACCGCTACGATCCGCGCGCGAAAGACCATTTCGTCCATAACGGCACGTTCAACAACAATGTCATGACGCTAGCCGGCGGCGCCGCCGGCCTGGAAAAGGTCTTCACCCCGGAGGCCGCCACGGCGCTCACCGAATCCGGCGAGGCGTTCCGTGGGCGCCTCAATGCGCTTGGAGAGAAACACGGCCTACCGTTTCAAGCGACCGGATCGGGTTCGCTGATGAATATCCATTTCATCACCGGCGACATCCGCAGTCACAAGGATCTGGCAGGGCGCAATCTAACGGCGCTCGACCTGTTCCATTTGGAAATGATCGCCGCCGGCATCTACATCACGCGGCGCGGCTATATGGCCTTGAGCCTCGCGCTGACGGAAGAAGATCACGATGTTTTCGTGGCCGAGGCGGACAAATTCCTCGGCGCGTACGGCGAGCTGATCGCAACTTAGTCGAGCTTGTCCATCCCGGCATAGGTTTCCAGGTTGGCGTCGATATTGATCGCCTGGCCGGAGATGTGGCGGCCTTGGGGCGAGCACAGGTAGAGCACGAGATCGGCGATTTCCTGTTCCTCGATGCCGGTGCGCATGGAGATGCGGCTCAGCACAATTTCCTTGATTTCATCTAGCGAGCGCCCGGAGGCGTCGGCCTTGGCCTGCAATACGCGGCGCGCGCGGTCGTTCAGCACATAGCCGGGCAGGACGGCGTTGACGCTGATATTGCGCGGGCCGAGCTCCATGGCGAGGGTATCGGTGAGGCCGATGACGGCGCGCTTGGCGGTGGCGTACGGCAGGCGCAGCGGAAAGGCGAGGCGTCCGGCGGTGGAGGAAATATTGACGATGGCGCCCTTGCCCGCCTCTTGCATCAAGGGCACGGCGCGGCGCGCACAATAGAATTGACCGTCGACATCGACGCCGATGGTCGAGCGCCATTCGTCGTCGCTGATGTCCTCGACCCGCTTGGTCGGCCCGGCCACGCCGGCATTGTTGACGAGCACGTCGACGCCGCCCATGGCCGCGACCGCCGCGTCGAACAGACTCTCGACATCGGCGGAAAGGCTGACATCGGCTGTGACCGCACCGATATCCGGGCGCGCCGTCGCCAATGCCTGCAAATGATCCTCGGCGACGTCGCAAACGAATACCTGCGCGCCGTTGTCGGCCAGCGTTTCGGCGATGGTGCGCCCGATGCCGGACCCCCCGGCGGTGACCACGGCGCGCCGGCCGTTGCAATTGACATCCATCGGTAACGTCCTTCCAAAAAAGAATTTTTCTAACCTAACCGCCTGCTGGCGGTTTGCCGAGGGGGATTGTCAGGCCGCGTCGGCGCGCCCATAAACATGGCCGATAAAACGCGATGGGAAAGCGATGACGAATTGCGATTTTTTGGTTATCGGCGCCGGCATGGCGGGTGCTTCAGCGGCCTATGAGCTGGCCGAATTGGGCTCGGTCATCCTGATCGAACGCGAGGACATGCCGGGCTACCACACCACCGGGCGCTCCGCCGCCGTGTTCACCGAGGCCTATGGCAACCGCACCATCCGCGGCATCACCACCGCAAGCCGCGCGTTTTACGACGCGCCGCCGGATGGTTTCGGCGACGATCCGCTGTTGACCCCGCGCGGCGCGCTTTTTATCGGACGCGAAGACCAGCGCGCCACGTTGCAGCAGCACTATGAAGATTGCCACGCGCTGGTGCCGAGCGTTTCCCTCATCGACGGTGCCGAGGCATGCCGCCTGGTGCCGATCCTCCGCCCTGATTACGTCGCCGGCGCAGTGCATGAACCGGACGCCATGGGCATCGACGTCAACGCCTTGCATCAGGGCTATCTGCACGGCCTGAAATCGCGCGGCGGCACGCTGGTGACCGACGCGGAACTGACCGGTCTGGCGCGAAACGGCGGAACCTGGGACATCGACACTCGCGCTGGCAACTATCAGGCGCCGGTGGTGGTGAACGCCGCCGGCGCGTGGTGCGACGTCGTCGCCGAGTTGGCCGGGGTGCGGCCCGTCGGCCTCGTTCCCAAACGCCGCACGGCGTTCATCTTCGATGCGCCGGAGGGCAGCAATTCCGACGATTGGCCGCTCATGGCCGACATCGATGAGGAGTTCTACATCAAGCCGGATGCCGGCCGCCTGCTCGGCTCCCCCGCCGACGAAACGCCGATGCCGCCGCAGGATATCCAGCCCGACGAATTGGATATCGCGATCGCCGTCGACCGCATCGAGAAAGCGACGACGGTGAAGATTTCGCGCATCCACAACAAGTGGGCCGGCCTGCGTAGTTTCGTCGCCGACAAGACCCTGGTCGCCGGTTTCGACGCCGAAGCACATGGATTCTTCTGGCTGGCGGGACAAGGCGGTTACGGCATCCAGACGGCGCCCGCGATGGCGGTGATCGCCGCGGCGCTGGCGAGCGGCGGCGATTTCCCGGCCCATGTCACCGAACGCGGCGTCAGCGCCGCCGATCTCGACCCGGCGCGGCTTTTTAAATAATCCCTCAAGCGCCGGGCGGGCGCATCCGCGCCCTTGGCTACCTCGTATTAACTCGGACGCGCAGTCGCGCTTGCCAGAATGCGGTACGCATTCTGGGGGTGCCATAATATCGGTGGCCCAGTGTTCGTTACTCCGCCACCGGCTCGCTGATCACCACGACCTTGCCGTCGCGCACGGCGTGAAAAAAACAGTTGGGGCGGTTGGTGTGGCAGGCCGGGCCACTTTGATTGACGCGCAGCAGCACCGCGTCATTGTCGCAATCGTAGCGCAGCTCGACCAAACGCTGGACATGGCCAGAACTTTCGCCTTTACGCCACAGGCGCGAACGCGAGCGCGACCAATAGCACACCTGGCCGCTGGTCAGCGTTTCGCGCAAGGCATCGGCGTTCATATAGGCGAGCATCAGCACCTCGCCGGTCTCGTCGCTTTGCGCGATGGCGGGAACGAGGCCGTCCCGGTCGAAGCTGAGATCGGCGATGACTTGTGCCGCGATATCGCTAGCAGCGTTCATGGCCATCCTATAGGACGATGGCGCGCCGGAATCAATTGGCGGCCTGCGCCAACGGCAAGGCCGAGCAGAAAAATCACCAGGGCCGCGACGACGATGGAGGGGCCGGACGGCGTGTCCCACTCCAGCGAGCCAAACAGTCCGCCAACAACCGACAGGACGCCTGCCAGGCTCGCCAGGACGGCCATCTGTTCAGGTGTGCGCGCGAGGCGCCGCGCCGCCGCGGCGGGGATAATCAGCAGGGAAGCAATCAACAGGATGCCGACGATTTTCATGGCGAGCGCCACCGTCATCGCGATGAGCAGCATGAAAACGATACTTACCAGGGTCACCCGTGCGCCTTCGGCACGGGCCAGCTCCTCATGCACCGTTACCGCCAGCAGCGGGCGCCATAGAAAAGCGATCACGCAGAGGATGGCGGCGGCCCCGCCATAGATCCAGATCAGGTCGGTGCGGTTCACGGCGAGAATGTCGCCGAACAGAAACGCCATCAGATCGAGCCGCTGCCCTTCCATGAAACTTACCGCCACAAGGCCGAGGGAGAGCGCGCCATGGGCGAGAATGACAAGCAGCGTGTCGCCGGCAAGGCGGCGCTGGCGTTGCAGCAGCAACAGCATCGCCACCAGGGCGGCGGAACTTGCGACGATGCCGATGGTAAGATCGATGCCCAGCACGAGGCCGAGCGCGACGCCCAAAAGTGCGCCATGGGCCAGGGAATCGCCGAGATAGGCCATGCGCCGCCACACCACGAAACAGCCGAGCGGCCCGGCCAGCAAGGCCACGCCAATGCCGCCCAAGAGCGCGCGCCAAAAGAAATCGTCTAGCATGGTCACGCGCCCGGTGGGGATTCGGGTGGCTCTGAGCCAATCGGCTCCTGGCTCCGTGCCGCATCGAGCGGCTCCTGGCTCCGTGCCGCATCGAGCGGCAACACTTCCCCGGCTAGGTCATGGGCGTGGCGGTGATGGTGGTGATAAAGGGCGACGCTTTCGGCGGCGCGCGGGCCGAAGAGAGCGACATATTCGGGGTGCGTGCTCACCGCTTCGGGCGCGCCGGAACAACAGATATGGCCGTTCAGGCACAGCACCCGGTCCGTCGCCCGCATCACCATGTGAAGGTCATGACTGACCACCAGGACGCCGCAGCCGCGCGTGCGGCGCACGTCTTCGATCAACTCGAACATGTCGATCTGGCCCTGGAAATCCACTTGTTGCGCCGGTTCGTCGAGAACCAGCAAGTCCGGATCGCGCAACAGCGCACGGGCCAACAGCACGCGTTGAAATTCGCCGCCGGAGAGCGTCTGCAACTGGGCCTCGAGCAATTGCGGCACGCCGACTTCACCAAGCACGTTAAGAATTTCGGCCCGCTTCGCCTTTGCAGCCATGCGTAAAAACCGGCGCACGGTCAAGGGCAACACCGGATCGAGCGTGAGGCGCTGCGGCATATAGCCGATCACCAGATCGGGCGCTTTGTTGACGCGCCCCTGCTGGTGCGGGACGAGGCCGAGCATGGCGCGGATCAGGGTTGTCTTGCCGGCGCCGTTGGGGCCAATCAAACTGACGATCTCACCGCCGGACAATTCCAGATCGACGCCGGAGAGAATGCTGTGGCCGGCCAATCGGACGCCGAGACCTGCGACCGTGATCAAGCTCTTGCGCCGTTCATGGCCAAGGGCGGTCATTTCGCCGCGCATCCCGGGCATTCGCCATGCAACTCGACCATTTGGCGGCGAACGTTAAATCCCGCCTCAGCCGCCTGGCGCGCCACCGCCTGGCCGATCATCGCGCCATCCATTTCGCTCACCTCGCCGCACTCCTGGCAGATTAGGAATTGCGCATTGTGCTGCTCGTCCGAGCCACTGCAGCCGACAAAAGCGTTGAGGCTGTCGACCCGGTGCACCAACCCATGCACCATGAGAAATTCCAGCGCCCGGTAGACGGTGGGGGGTCGCACGGATTTCTCGCTGTCACTCAACCGGTCCAACAAGTCATAGGCTTTTACGGCTTTGTGGCTGTCCCAGATCAATTCGAGCACGCGCCGGCGCATATAGGTGAGACGGGCGCCGCGCTGGCGGCACAGCTCTTCGGCGCGGCCGAGCGCGCGGCCGACGCAACGGGCATGGGCATGCCGCGTGCCGTGAAACGCCGCCGAGCCGCCGCTCAAAGTTTTCCGATTTGCCATCCTGTCGCAACCTCCAACACCCCGTTCCTCTCAAGGCAGACGGAGAATTGATATTGACCTGGAAATGTTACTTTATAACAATGCATTTTGAACCGCAGTGAGGCCCGCCGTCAAACCAAAATATGCCTGTTGCCGAGCCGCCGCCGGGCCGTCGAACCGAGCCATCATGAATTTATTGCTGAATGTTGCCCTTGCCCTGGCGCTGATCCTGGGCGGCATATCCAAACCCTGGGCGGCGGAAACGAACGTCGTAGCCAGCATCTTTCCACTGCATTCGCTTGCCGCCGGCGTTATGAAAGGCGTGGGCGAACCGGCCCTTCTTTTGCAAAGCGGATTGTCGCCGCATGAATTTTCTCTCAAGCCATCGCAGGCGGAACTCCTGCAATCCGCCGATCTCCTATTTTGGGTGGGCAAGAATCTCGAATACCCGCTGGCCCGATATACCCGGAACCTGCCGCCGGGCCATTCCCTGGCGCTGGGCGGCGGCGGCGAAGCTAAGCAAAACCCGCACATTTGGCTCGACCCGCAACAGGCCAAGGAGATCGTATCGGCGATGGCGGAAAAACTGCGCACCCGGGACCCGGATCACGGCGCTATATATGCGCGCAACGCCCGGATGCTGCAGGCGCGTATCGATGCGTTGGAACTGGAACTGGCGGCGCTCCTCAACCCACTGCGCGGCATTCCCTACGTGGTTTTCCACGACGCCTACGCACCGTTCGAGAGCCGTTTCGAGTTGAACAATGTCGGTGCCTTGACGTCCGAGCCCGAGCGTGTACTTAGCGCCGGGCAAATTCGCCGCATGCGTGTGGTAATCGTCGATACCCACGCACGCTGCGCTTTCCGCGAGCCGCAATTCGAGCCTCGCCTTCTTGCGGTCGTCGCCGAACAAAGCGAAATCCGCATCGGTGAATTGGATCCGCTGGGATGGAATCTTAAGCCGGGAATCGATGGATATTTTATTCTCATGCGTAATCTCGCGCATGGATTGATCGAATGCTTGTCGCGTCCCTAGCTCACTGTTAGCGCCGTTTACATCGCCTTCGAGACCTGAACTGTGACGGCCGTTACATTATATATCTGTTATATATCATGATATTAACGTATAATTTTGCGTGATTGGTTGAACTCGTAAATATTCACTGACCGCAACTTGGAACTCTATCGCGAACTATTGGTTATTCGCGTTCCATGCTTTCGCATTAACCAATCGCTAACGATAAATTAACAAATTGAATTTACGGTATTACAACCTTGGCGGCATGGCTGTAGGCGGCCGCCGTAACGACACGACCGATACAAGATAATGAGCGCCACGAAATAACTTGGCGCCGTCTCAGGAGCCTGAAGGCAGGGATCGATGAAAAGTATCGTCATCGTCGATGATCGCGTCACAAATCGGAGAATTCTCTCGCGTTTGGCAAGCGAACTCGATTCAAAACCCGATGTCGAAACCTTCGGCGGTCCCGTGCTGGCGCTCGGCTGGCTCGAGCAGAACGAGCCCGATTTGGTCGTCACAGACTACAAAATGCCCAACCTCGACGGCGCGGAGTTCGTGCAATCCTGCGCCGATGTCCCGGTCATCGTGGTGACGGCCTATGAGGACAAGGGGTTTCGCTATGACGCCCTCAATGCCGGCGCCACCGACTTTCTCCTGAGCCCGGTGGATCATGAAGAGTTCCGCGCCCGGGCGCGCAATCTGCTGACGCTGCGCTATCAGCAATGCCTCCTGAAACGGCGCGCCGCGCAATTGCAGGACAAGCTCGAGCTCAGCAACCGCCTGCATAAAGTTGCGCTCAAGGAGAGCAAGGAACAGCTGCGCCTCGTCATGAACACAATCCCGGCGATGATCAGCGCCACCAACGCCGAACACCGCTATGTCTTC
>PTKB01000085.1 GCA_002937555.1 Alphaproteobacteria bacterium MarineAlpha10_Bin2
CGGCCTGATCGTCGTCAGCATTGCGCAAATCGGCAAACCGGTCGGGCGCTCCGACAGCTTTTTCCTCGGTAGCGGCGATCACATCGCCGG
Organism: Alphaproteobacteria bacterium MarineAlpha10_Bin2; assembly: GCA_002937555.1. Classification (GTDB taxonomy): domain Bacteria; phylum Pseudomonadota; class Alphaproteobacteria; order UBA828; family UBA828; genus PTKB01. The sequence continues at coordinate 91 of PTKB01000085.1, forward strand.
CGTGCGGGTAGAGCTCGTGCCTTCGGATAGCCGCTCAGTACGCACTCAGGAATTGCTCAAGGCCTGGCGCGAGGAAACCCGCCTGATGGCCGGCATCGAGAGCTTTACCGTGATCGAGGAGCAGTCCGGCCCGCCGGGGCGCGAGATTGATCTGCGCATCAGCGGCCAATCGCTTGACGACCTCAAGGCGGCGGCGCTCGAAGCGCGCGCCCTGCTCGAGCGCTTTCCCGGCGTGAGCGACATCAACGACGACCTGCCCTACGGCAAACAGGAAGCGATTATCGAAGTAACGCCGCGCGGCCGCGCCCTCGGCTTCACCACCGAAAGCGTCGGACGCCAAGTGCGCAACGCTTTCGAGGGCGCGATCGCCAAGCGCTTCGCCCGCGGCGACGAGGAAATCACCGTGCGCGTGCTGTATGCCCGCGATTCGCTGAGCGAAGCGGATTTACGCGGCCTCTATCTGTTGAGCCCGAGCGGCCGGCAAGTAGCGCTCGCCGAAGTGGTGACATTCCGCGAGAAAACCGGGTTCGCCCGCATCCGCCGCGAGGACGGGCTGAGGACGGCCAGCATCACGGCGGAGGTGGACGAGCGCGTCAACACCAGCGACGCGGTCATCCAAGCCCTGGAGCAAGAGGGCTTGCACGCGCTGATGCGCCAATATGGCGCGAGTGCCGAATTCCGCGGCAAGGCGGAAGAGCAAGAGCGGACGATCGGAGATATGAAACTCGGCGCGCTGATCGCGCTGATCTCGATATACATGATTCTGGCGGCGATCTTCTCAAGCTATGTCCGCCCGCTGTTCGTCATGGCGGTGATCCCCTTCGGCATCATCGGCGCGATATTGGGCCATCTCATCTTGGGCTACGACATTTCCGTTCTCAGTCTGGTCGCGCTGCTCGGCCTGTCCGGGATCGTGGTCAATGATTCGATTATTCTGGTGCGCGCCATACAAATCCGCGCGGACGCCGGCGAAAGTATGATCGAAGCCATCATCGGCGGCGCACGCGACAGATTACGCGCGGTTATTTTGACGTCGGTCACGACGATGTTCGGGCTGTTGCCGCTTTTGTTCGAAACCAGCCTGCAGGCCCAGTTTCTCAAACCCATGGCGGTCACAATCGTCTTCGGCCTCATGGGTGCGACGATGATTGTGTTGGTTCTGGTGCCGGTGCTGCTGGCCGTGCAGGGCGATATCGCCGCCCTATTTGCGCGCTATTGGTCGTTTGGCGCGACGCGGCGGGAGAAACCCGGCGCTTAGCACGCTTAATCGCGCCAGAATGCCGGCACGATTAGGATCAACACCGTAAACAGTTCCAGGCGGCCCAATAGCATGCCAAATGAAAGCAGCCATTTGGCCGCTTCCGGCAGGGATTGAAATGTGCCGCTCGGGCCAATGATGGGACCGAGTCCGGGGCCGACATTGGCCAGCGCCGTGGCGGCGCCGGAAATGCTGGTGATGTAATCGAGCCCCATCAGCGATAGCCCCATGGCAAGAACGGCGAAGCTGACGACGAAGAGGAAAAAGAAACCCATCACCGCACCGGGAACCGTCTCCGGTATGGGCCGATGATTGTACTTCATGGGAAAGACACCGTGCGGCTGGATCAAATGCTGAATCTGCACCCGCGCGGTGGCGTACAGCACTTGAAAGCGAAACACCTTGATGCCGCCGGTTGTGCTGCCGGTACAGCCGCCGATGAACATCAGAACGGTAAAGGCCGGCAAGGCAAAACTGCCCCACGTACCGAAATCGGCCGAGGAATAGCCGGTACCGGTCAAAATCGATATGGCGTTGAATGAGGCGTATCTGACGGCATCGTCGATCGCCATTCCACCGGCCAGCCAGAGCCAGCCCGACAGCGCCAAAAGAGACACCAGCACGATACCCATGAACCAGCGCACTTGAGTGTCGCGCCACAGGCGCTTAGCGCCGCCGCGCACCGCTTGCAGATAGAGCACGAACGGCAGCGAGCCCAAGATCATGAAGACAATGGCAATGCCTTCGATCGCCGGGTTGTCGAACAATGCGAACGAGCGGTCGGAGGTCGAATAGCCGCCCGTGGCGATGGTGGTCATGCCGTGGCAGATTGCTTGGAAAGCGGTCATGCCGGCGAGCCAATAGGCCAGGGCGTTGATCACGGTCAGCGCCAGATAGACCAGGAAGATGGCGCCCGCGAGCTGCGCCGTGCGCGGCAATACGCGCTCCGACTGGTCCGAGGATTCGGCGCGGAACAACTGCATGCCGCCGATGCGGAGCATCGGCAGAATGGCGATCGCAGTGACGATGATGCCGATGCCGCCCAGCCATTGCAGCAGCGCCCGCCACAACAGGATTCCCGGAGGTGCGTTGTCGAGCCCGCTGATGACGGTGGAGCCCGTCGTGGTGAGGCCGGACATCGCCTCGAAATAGGCATCGCCGTAACTCAAGCCCAAATCGGAGAACACGAAGGGCAAAGCGGCGAACGCCGAAATGATGATCCAGCTGAAGGTGGTGAGGATGAACGCCTGCTTGACGGTCAGGTTGGCCTCGCCGGTGCGGTTGACGAGCGCCATGGCGACGCCGATGAACAGCGTGAACATGGCGGCGGCGAGAAACACCCGCCAATCCGGGTTTCCGGCAATACCGTCAGCCACCGCCGGCAACAGCATGGCCAGCGCGACCGTGGTGAGCAGCACCCCAATAACAAAGAAGATGGGGCGGAAATCCTTAACCGAGCCCATTCAGAAAGTGCTCCAGCGTATGCGGAAGGAAACTTATGCGTGGTTCGGGGAATCGCCTGCCTGGCGGATGGAAGTCGTTAGTTCGCGGCCTTTCCGAGGGCATGTCCGATGAACCCGAGAAACTCGCGCCGGGTTTTCGGATCGGAGCGAAACGTCCCCAGCATGCGGCTGGTGACCATCATCACACCCTGTTTTTGGATGCCGCGTGTGGTCATGCAATGATGCGCCGCCTCGACCACGACGCCGACGCCGCGCGGATTGATGACCTCATTCAAGGCGTCGGCAATTTGCGCCGTCATCTTTTCCTGGATCTGCAAACGCCGGGCATAAACATTCACGATGCGCGCCAGCTTACTGATCCCGACGACGCTCTTATACGGCAGATAGCCGATATGCACGCGCCCGATGATGGGCGCCATGTGATGTTCGCAATGGGAGCTGATCTCGACATCCTTGAGCACCACCATTTCGTCATAGCCGTTGGTTTCCTCGAAGGTCCGCTTCAAGATTTCAACGGGGTCCTGGCCATAGCCGGAATAATATTCCTCATAGGAACGAACGACCCGGTCGGGCGTATCCACCAAACCCTCGCGGTCGGGATCGTCACCGGCCCATTTGATAAGCGTACGGACGGCGTCGCGCGCTTCCTCTCTGCTGGGTCGTCCCTCGACGGATGCGGTAGCGTCCGCCGGGCTGGAATCGTTTGCTACGTGTTTGCTCAAAACACCACTCCTATGGGCGAATAATATGCGGGGTACAACGCCTGTGCGGGGCTGGCAAGCGGCGGCGCGTGCAATGTCTATCGCCTAATTCACTCGCTTGCAAGCCATCGCAGGCTAATTGCTAACCCGCTTCAATTGAGGCTCACCTGCTGATTGGGGTCATCCAGCGAAAACGTCGGAATCTCGGCCTCGAAACGCTCGCCGCCATCCACTTCCATTTCGTAATAGCCGGCCATGAAGCCCGACGGCGTCGACAATGGACAGCCGCTGGTATATTCGAAACTTTCACCAGGCGCCAATATCGGCTGCTCTCCGACCACCCCGGGGCCGCGCACTTCCTGGATTTTGCCCAACCCGTCGGTGATGCGCCAATAGCGGTTCAACAGCTGGACCGTCAGGCCACTCTGATTGTGAATGGTCACGTGATAGCCCCAGACATAGTGATTTTCATCCGGCTCGGATTGCTCGTCCAAGTAAAAAGGCCGAACGGTAATTTCGACCGAATTTGTCATTTGCTGATACATGATATCGCCCGTTACGCGCCGGCCTCCAAATTTCACGCTTCTCCTGCCGTGCGTTGGAATAATATTGTGGCAAGCGCCCTATTTGTCCAGTACCGCTAGTCATTGGCGCCGCTAAAAGCTTGGGAAATATCACTTTTTACGTCTTCGACATCCTCCAGCCCAACCGACAGGCGCACCAAGCCATCTCCGAGCCTGAGCGCCGCCCGTTCCTCAGGTTGCAAGCGCTGGTGTGTCGTCGTCGCAGGATGGGTAATCAGGCTTTTCGAATCGCCCAGATTGTTGGAGATATCGATCAGCCTGAGGCGGTTGAGAAACGAGAAAGCGGCTTCTTTACCGCCGGCAATGTCGAAGCTGACGACGGTTCCGCCGGCGCTCATTTGACGTTCCGCCAAGGCATGTTGGGGATGACTAGGAAGGCCGGGATAGAGCACCCGTTCGATTTCGTTGCGGCCTTCTAGGAACGATGCAACGTCCAAAGCATTAGCGCACATGCGCTCCACTCTCAGCTCCAGTGTTTCAAGTCCCTTCAACAGGACCCAAGCGTTGAATGGGCTGAGCGACGGGCCGGTATGGCGCAGGAAAGGTAACAATTCGTCATCGACGAAAGCTTGGCTGGAAAGGATGGCGCCTCCCAAACAGCGGCCCTGCCCGTCGATATGTTTGGTTGCCGAATAAACCACGATATCGGCTCCAAGCTGCATTGCGGGCTGCAGCAGGGGCGTGGCGAACACGTTATCCACCACCAGCCGAGCACCGACGTCGTGCGCCATGGCGGCGACCGCTTCCAGATCGATTATCTCGAGCCCGGGATTGGATGGCGATTCGAGAAAAACGCAGCGCGTGTCGGGACGAAATGCGGCGCGCCATTGATCCAGATCGGTGCCGTCGACGAGCGTCACCTCGATGCCGTAGCGCGGCAACAAATCGCTGACAATATAAAGACAGGAGCCGAACAGGGCGCGTGAGGAAACGACGTGATCCCCGGCCCGCAATTGCGCCATCAGGGAGGCGAACACGGCGGCCATCCCGGTGCTGGTCGCTTTGCACGCCTCGGCGCCTTCGAGAAGCGCGAGGCGGCGCTCAAACATGGCGACGGTGGGGTTTCCGAAGCGCGAATAAACGAAGCCCGGCGCATCGCCCTTGAAGCGCGCCTCGGCCTCACCCGCATCTTCATAGACATAGCCCGAGGTCAGAAACATCGCCTCGCTGGTTTCGCCATGCGCCGAGCGCCGCGTGCCGCCGCGCACCAAGCGGGTCGCCCGGCGCCATTGTTCTTCCTGAGTTTCCGGACTGTCCGTGTGTTTCGCCATTGCGCAATACCCCAATAAAAATCCCCGACCGATCAAGGTCAGGGCTCCTACGGGCATCGACCTTTTAGCGGTATGTTTTACGTGGCCGCAAGCCGGTCGGCTCAAATCGCCACGTCGTAAGCCACTGAAAAAGCATGTATCGCGCACGCCGTCAAGAGGCGCGGCGTTAACTTTCTCCGGCTGTCGCGCTGCAGGCGCCGCCACCGAGAACGCAAAAGCGGGCGCAGTGCGGATGATTGAGGCTGACCGGGCGCTTCGTCGCCGCCGCCAAGGTATCGCCAAGCTCGAATTCGCGCGCATACGGCAGCAGCGTGCAGGCGACCACCGCCGGCCGTGCCGCGCCCTTGCGGCGCACCACCATGCGCGATGTGGCGCACATCATGCTGGCCGCATCGACGCCCAACAGGCTCCAACAGGCGCTGGATATCTCGGCCACATCCCGCGCCGCATCCATTTCGGGGAAGAGCACCAGATGCTCCGGGTTTTGCGCATCCAGGGAGATATTATTGGCGGCGAACAACACCGCGAAACCGGCGCGCAGTTCCGCCTCGCTCTCATGCCAGAGGGTGCGGCCGGCCACGCTCAGGGAAAACCCCGACCGCGCCAGCCATAGGAATCCTTCCATCATACGCGGCCACGAGCCGGCGCCGCGCTCCACATCGTGCAGCGCTTCGCCGTAATGGTCGATCGAGACGCGAAGCACGAGATTTGCGCCGTAGTCGGCCTTGAGCGCGAGCAGACCTTCTTTGAATTTCAGCAGCGGGCGCATGGCGTTGGTCAGCACCAGAACGCGATAACCGTGCGACAGGCTGTCGCGCAGAAGATCGACAATTTGCGGATTCATGAACGGCTCACCGCCGGTGAAGCCGATTTCCTCGGCGCCCCATTCCGGCGCCTCCAACTCGTCCAAAAATTGCCGCAAATCGGCGCGGGTCAGATAGGACAGCCGGTCATTGCGCGGGCTCGATTCGATGTAACAATTGTCGCAGGTGACGTTGCACAGCGTACCGGTGTTGAACCACAGAGTACGCAGGCGATTGAACGCCACGCCGGCGCGCGGCCGGCCATCGGCGGTGCGCTCAGGATTCCTGAATTTTCGCGGATCCAAGAACGGGCTGTCGGGCGGCTCAGGCTGAAACATCAAATACTCGATCGGATTTGGCTACCGGCGCCGAATTCGCGCGGCAAATTAGAATGCCAGCCCTACCGCAACAGGCAAAACAAAGGCAATACAATTCTCGGTGTCTGGCGCCGCCCGTCGAACAGTCACGGCTTGCCTCGCGGGGGGTATATTCACTATCGTGATACGGCATGCGGGTGTAGCTCAATGGTAGAGCATAAGCTTCCCAAGCTTGTGACGGGGGTTCGATTCCCCTCACCCGCTCCAAGCACATTGAGGCCGCGCATCGGCGCTACGCCGAAGCCGCGCTGACGCTGCCGAGACCTTCGACCTCATAGCGGTATTCTTCACCGGCCTGGGGGAAGCGGGTGGCCAGGGTGGAGCCGGTCATGACGACCATGCCAGCGCGAAGCTGCTTGCCTTGCCCGGCCAACAGGCCGGCCAGCCAGGCCACGGATTCGAACGGATGGCCCATGGCGTCGCCGGTCACGCCGTTTTCGACGAATTCATCGTTCAAATACATCGCCACCGGGTTGGTCTTGAAATCCAACGCCCGCCAATCGCCTTCGGCCTGGCCGAGCACGATGCCGCCGCACCAGCTGTTGTCGACCATGATCGAGAGCGCGTCCAAATCGCCATAATCGGCGTTGCGATCTTCGATCAACTCGAAAGCGGGCAGGCAGGCGGCGACATAGTCGCGCACGGATTCGGCGTCGCGCGGCGGCGCATCCGCGGGCACGTCCTTCGCGATCTCGACGGCGAGCTCGAATTCGATGCCAAGATGCATGAAATCAGCCAGTTTCAAATTCGCAGGAGAGCGGTGCACAGTCGACTGAAAGATCGCGCCGGCGATGGGCTCGTGAACGCCGCACAGTTCGCGGATCTTTTCCGAGGTCAGGCCCACCTTATAGCCGGCGATCGATCCGCGCCCGTCTTCGCTGTAGCGCGCGTTCAACAGGTCCTGGACATGGTATCCGGCTTCCATAGTTGCCGGGCGCAAGCTATCCCGGATCGGGCGAAACGGCGCGTGCGTCTTGTTTTCGCTGAACAAGCGATCGGCCAGTTCGCGCTCAGAATCACTCATGTCATCCCTCCCCTACCCTTCATCCGAGCACGCGCTCGAGGCGGTCCATAGCCTGGTTGAGCAATGCCGGGCGGACGGCAAAACATAGACGAAGATAGCCTTCACCGACATCTCCGAACGCTGTTCCCGGCGCCAGGCCGACACCGGCATCGTGCAATATCCTCTTGGCGAAGGCGAGGCTGTTGGCTTCGCCTTCGACCGAGAAAAAGGCGTAGAACGCGCCCTTCGGTTTGGCCATACCGATCCGGTTGAGAGACGACAGGCGGCGAAAGACGAGATCGCGCCGTTCCTCGAAGGCGGCACGCGATTGCGCGACATGCGCTTCACCGTCGCGGAGCGCAACGATGCCGGCATGCTGCACAAACGTGGGCGGCCCGGCGATGTTGTATTCCGTCAGTTTCGCCAACGTCTGCAACAGATCGGGTGGCGCCGTGATCCAGCCGAGGCGCCATCCCGTCATGTTCCAGTTCTTGGAGAAGCTGTTGATGACGATCACCCGGTCGTCCGGCTCGGCCATCTGGGCGACCGAGGGCGCGAGCGTGCGGCCGTCATAAACCAGGCGGGCATAGACATCGTCGCACACCATCCAGATGCCGTGGTCTCGGCAAAAGGCGAAGATCGCTTCCAGTTCGGCGCACTCGGCCATCCATCCGGTTGGATTGTTGGGCGAATTGATAAAGAGCGCCTTGGCGCCGTTCAGAGCGTCGAACAGGGCGTCCAGATCGATGGTCCATTCGCCGTCCACTTCACGCAGCGCTACGACGCGGACCTGAGCGCTCAGGACCTCCGCGGCATGGACGGCGTTGGGCCAAATTGGGCCGACAATCACCACCGTGTCGCCGGGATCCAGAATCGTCTGATAGGCCAGCATGATGCCATGCATGCCCGACGTGGTCGCCGTGATGCGGTCCATCTCAACGGGGCGGCCATAAAGTGTCGTCATATATTCGGCGATGGCTTGGCGCAATTCCGGCACGCCGCTGTTGGGCACATAGAAGGTTTTGTCTTCGGCCAGCGCCTGTACCGCCGCTTGCTTGATGAAATCCGGCGTCGGCTCGTCGCCCTCGCCGAACCAAAGCGGAATCACGCCTTCCATGCGGTGGCCGAGCTCCATGATCTGACGAATCTGGCTTTCGGCAAGCTGGGCGACGTTGGTGTTGATTTCGGCGGTCATGGGAACGGCATTCCGATTCTATGGGCGGGTTCAATGTGGATCGAATAATTACGGCCGGACGGATATGAGCATACCCGCCCGCCGCTGCGCAATTCTGTTGCGAATCGGCTGCGGGCAACTAAACTCCGCTCGCAAGCAAGCGCCAAGCGAGCTTCGAGATAATGATTCTTTTACGCGTTTTCCTATCCAGCGTCGGCCTCAGTTGAGCATACCGGGCGCCATTGCACCGACCTCTCTGGCGCAGGATACAGACGCCAAGACGCCGGTCGCCGTCATCGATATCGGCTCCAATTCGGTTCGCCTGGTGGTCTATGACGCGGCCAAGCGGGCGCCGGTTCCGGTGTTCAACGAAAAGGTTTTGTGCGGCCTCGGCCGTGGCCTCGATTCGACGGGCCGGCTCAATCCCGAGGGCGTCAAGCTGGCGCATAGCAGCTTGCACCGCTTCGCCGCGCTGACCGAGGCGATGGGGGTGACCGACATCAACGCTTTCGCCACCGCTGCTGTGCGCGAGGCCGGCGATGGCCCGGACTTCACGGCGGCGGTTGAGCGCGACTGCGGAATTTCGGTGCGCATTATTTCTGGCGAGGAAGAAGCGCGGCTCTCGGCGTTGGGCGTGCTCGCGGAAATCCCGCAAGCGAGAGGCTTCATGGGCGACCTTGGCGGCGCCAGCCTGGAAATCGCGCACCTCCAGGGCGGCAAGAACCTGAAACAGGCGACGTTGCCGATCGGCCCGCTCCGCATGGCTTGCGGCCCGAGTGACGGCAGTGGCGGCGGCATGGAAGACCATCTCGCCCGCACGACGTGGCTACAATCGGCGCGCGGCGAAACCTTTTATGCCGTCGGCGGGGCGTGGCGGAGCTGGGCACGCATGCATATGCGCCATGTCGACTACCCGCTCAGCATCGCCCATCATTACGAGATCTCGGCGGCATCGGCGCTCGAATTCGCCGGAAAGATTGCCCTCTTAACGCCGGACGCCTTGTCCGGCTTCGTCGGTCTCGCGGAAGCGCGGGCCGCTTCCATTCCGTTCGCCAATATGTTGCTGAATCGCCTGATCGAGGAGTCCGCTGTCTCGTGCGTGCTGTTTTCGGCCTACGGCGTGCGCGAAGGGTCAATCTTCGACCGGCTGCCCGATTTCGTGAAGGCGCAGGACCCGCTCATCGCCGCCTGC
>PTKB01000086.1 GCA_002937555.1 Alphaproteobacteria bacterium MarineAlpha10_Bin2
TGGTGCCGGGCGGCTCGTCCGGCGGCTCGGCGGCGGCGGTGGCGGCGCATATCGCGCTCGGCGCCACCGGCACCGACACCGGCGGCTCGATCCGCCAACCGGCGGCGTTTTGCGGCATTGTCGGGCTGAAACCTACTTATGGCCGCTGCTCGCGCTGGGGGCTCATCGCTTTTGCTTCCTCGCTCGACCAGGCCGGGCCGCTCACCCGCACGGTCGAGGACGCCGCGCTGATGCTCGGCGCCATGGCCGGCTACGACGCCAAGGATTCGACTTCGGTCAATGTGCCGGTGCCGGATTACGCGGCGGCGCTTACCGGCGAGGTCAAGGGCTTGCGGGTCGGCGTGCCGGCGGAATACCGCCTCGACGGCATGCCCGAAGAAATAGAGATGTTGTGGCGCCAAGGCATCGACTGGTTCAAGGCGGCGGGCGCTGAAATCGTCGATATTTCGCTGCCACACACGAAATATTCGCTTCCAACTTATTATATCGTGGCGCCGGCGGAATGCTCGTCCAACCTCGCGCGCTATGACGGCGTGCGCTATGGCCTGCGTGAGGCGGATGGTGATTTGACGCGTATGTATGAGCGCACCCGCGCCAAGGGCTTCGGCGCCGAAGTGCAGCGCCGCATCATGATCGGCACCTATGTGCTCTCGGCCGGCTATTACGACGCTTATTATTTGAAGGCGCAGAAGCTGCGCACGCTGATCGCCGGCGATTTCCAAACCGCGTTTGAAAAGGTCGACGTCGTACTGACGCCGACCGCGCCGTCGGCGGCGTTCGCGATCGGCGAAAAAATGGACGATCCCATCGCCATGTATTTGAACGATGTCTTTACCGTACCGGCGAGCATGGCCGGTCTCCCCGGCATCTCGGTGCCGGCGGGCTTGAGCGATGGAGGTCTGCCGCTCGGCCTCCAGCTGCTCGGCCAGCCTTTCGACGAGGCGCGCATGCTGAACGCGGCCCACTTCCTCGAGAGCGCGGCCGAATTCACCGCCAAGCCGGCTTGGCTGATGGAGGGCGCGTCATGAGCGCCTACCGTATCGAAGGCGCGAGCGGCGAGTGGGAAATGGTCGTCGGCCTCGAAATCCATGCCCAAGTGGTCAGCAACGCAAAACTGTTTTCCGCCGCGCCGACTGAATTCGGCGCTGAGCCCAATACCCAGGTCTCGCTGGTCGATGCCGCCATGCCCGGCATGTTGCCGGTGATCAACGGCGAATGCGTGCGCCAGGCGGTGCGGACGGGCCTGGCGCTGGCCGCCAAAATCAATCTCTATTCGGTATTCGACCGTAAGAATTATTTTTATCCAGACCTGCCGCCAGGTTACCAGATATCGCAATTCAGCCAGCCGATCGTCGGCAAGGGTGAAATCGAGATCGAACTTGAGGACGGCGAGACGCGCGAGATCGGCATCACCCGCCTGCATTTGGAAATGGATGCCGGCAAGAGCATCCACGATATGCGCGCGGACGCCACATTCGTCGACCTCAACCGCGCCGGCGTGGCGCTAATGGAGATCGTCTCCGAGCCCGATATCCGCTCGCCCGCGCAAGCCGGCGCCTATATCCGCAAGATCCGCTCGATCCTGCGCTATATCGGCAGTTGCGACGGCAATATGGAGCAGGGAAGTTTGCGCTGCGACGCGAATGTCTCGGTACGCCGCCCGGGCGCGGCGCTCGGCACGCGCTGCGAGATCAAAAACCTCAATTCCGTGCGTTTCGTCATGAAAGCGCTAGAATATGAGGCGCTGCGTCAGGTCGAAATCCTGGAGGAGGGTGGCGAGATCGATCAGGAGACGCTCCTGTTCGATTCCCAGCAAGGCGTGACGCGTACCATGCGCTCCAAGGAGGAGTCGCATGATTACCGCTATTTCCCCGACCCGGACTTGCTGCCGCTCGAGCTCGACGCCGCTTGGGTCGAGGAACTTCGCCAAGAACTGCCCGAACTGCCCGACGCAAAGAAACAGCGCTTCATGACCGAGTACGGCCTTAGCGCCGATGTTTCGGGCGTGCTGGTGGGCGAACGGGAGACCGCGGATTATTTCGAGCAGGTGGCCCAGGGGCACGACGGCAAGTTGGCCGCCAATTGGGTGATGGGCGAGCTCTTTGCCGCGCTCAACGCGGCCGGGCTCGACATCTCTCAGTCACCCGTTTCCGCCGCCCAGCTTGGCGGCCTGGTCGACAGGGTGGCAGACAAGACGCTGTCGCGCCGCATCGCCAAGGAAGTCTTCGAGATCATGTTCGTAAACGGCGGCGAAGCGGACGCCATCATCGAGGAACGCGGCCTCGAGCAAGTCAGCGATTCAGGCGCCATCGAGGCGGTGGTCGACCGGATCATCGCCGACAATCCGGACAAGGTGGCCGAATATAAGGGCGGCAAGGACAAGCTGATAGGCTGGTTCGTCGGCCAGGTGATGAAAGCCAGCCAAGGCAAGGCCAATCCGCAAATGGCCAACGAAATGTTGAACAAGAAGTTGAACGGTTAGGCCGGGGAGTGTCGGACATATCGGAACGCATCACACCACCGTTTACCGAGGCGAGCGCCCGCCAAATGGTGCAGAACGCCGAGGATATCTGGAACCGTCGGGTGGCCGAGGTCGTGCCGGACGACTACACGAAAGACACCAAATGGCGTTACAAAGACGCCTTTCTGGAGGGCCGCGCCGCGATCCTGCCGTTCATCCGCGAACGCTGGCCGATCCAAGAGGAATATCGCCTCAAAAAAGAGATGTGGGCGTTTGCCGGCGACCGGATTTCGGTGCGCTTTATCAGCGAATGGCGCCACCGCGATAGCGACCAATGGTACCGCACCTTCGGCAATGAGCATTGGGAGTTTGCCGAAGACGGCCTGCAATCTTTGCTCGACATTTCCGCCAACGACATCGAGATCGCCGAGAGCGACCGAACGCTTTAGTTTTTCACCGCGCCGAAGGTAAAGCCGCGGCTTAGATGCGGCTGTATCAAGAACCCGAATATGAGCAGCGGCGGCAAGGCGAGGACGGCAAGCGCGCCCTGCACATGCGGGCTGTAGACCTTGTTGACGAGTTGCACCGGAATGGTGACCCAGCGCCCGGCGGTCAAGGCGAGCGCCAACGCGCCCTCGCCCCAGCAGATGATAAAGATGAAAAGGATCGTTGCCGCAAGGCCGCTCCGGATGAGCGGCAAGGTGACACGGAAATGGCTTTGCCAGCGCGACATCCCGTCCATCATCGCCGCTTCCTCGATCTCTGCCGGCACCTGATCGATGAAGCTTTTCAGCATCAGGGTCGAAATCGGCACCGTGTAGGCGGCGTAGATCAGGATCAGGCCGGAGAAGGGGTCGCGCACGCCAATGGTGGAAATCACCGCGACGACTGGGATGGCGATGGCCATCGGCGGCGCCATGCGGAAGGAGAGAATGTAAAGCAGCATCCGTGGTCCGCCGGCGCGGTGGCGCGAAATCGCGAGCGCGGCCATCAGGCCGGCGCCGACCGAAAGCGCGGTCGCCGATGCGGCGATGATGCCGGAGGTTAGGATGGCGCGCCAGGACGAGCTTTGCGGAAAGCCCGCCGGGTCGATATAGGGGTAGAAGACGTTGTGGTAGTTCTCCAGCGTCGGCTCCCGCGGCAGCCACTCAGGCTCGACATAGAATTCGAGGAGCGGCTTGAAGCTGGTCGACAGCAGCCAGAACAGCGGCACCAGGGCGAACAGCAGCGCCGCCAGAAGCGCCAGATACTGGCCTGGGTGCAAATTTTTGGGCCGCGTCATCGCCGCTCGCAATTCCGCTTTCTCGTCATCGCCAACAGTATGCACGAAGCTCGCGCCGCGTCTGCGGAAACCGCTACAAGAACAAAGAAAACATGGTGCCCGAAATGCATCCGCAATGGCGGAGCCTCAATTTTGCCGCACTGTTCGCCAAAGGCGCCGCCTTCGTCAATACGGATGCGCAGAACAGCATCCTCAATCCAAACGGCGTGCTCAGCTTTAAGAATATCTGGCAGGGCGCCCGCGAGCAGGACGGCTCGCTGCACAACGTTCTCCGCCTCGCCGCAGCCTGCCGAAGCCGGAACATGCCCTTACTGTGGCTATCCCACCGATTGGTGCGTCGAGATGGTAGTCAGGAGCGCGCGCGATTTGCGCTATATGCCGGTGGTGATCGGCGACGCCTGCGGCACGACCCAGCCGCTGCAAGATCAGACCTTGGCGCAATTCAACGACTGCGAAGCGCCGGTCGTCTCCACCAGCGCCGCCGTCAATGCGCTGGCATCGCAATCCTAGGAAAGATGGCCGAGCTTGGCGTAGACGAGGCACCCCGATTCAGACTTGACCCAATGGTGGCTGCCGGCGGGACTGCGTCCCCAGCAGCCCTCCGCGTAGCGCCCATACTGGTCTTCCAATCCGCCCTCCAGGACGAACAGCTCTTCGCCGCCGGGATGGTTATGTTCGGGCACATTGCAGCCCGGTGACATGCGGAAGAGGCAGATGGCTTCCGGGTGGGCCTCGTCTTCATAGAGCATCAGTTGCGAGCTGCCGGGATATTCCGTTTCCCGCCACGGAGCGCTTAGCGTATCGATTCGCACCGCTTCGCGTGCGGCGCCCGGATATTGCCGCAGCTTGACCAGCAGCAGGCACCCTAGTTTGGAATAGGGTTCATGGCGCGTACCCTCAGGGTTGAGCATAAAGGTTCCCTTGGGGTGATCTCCGAATTCATCGCTGAAGGTGCCGTCGAGGACCAGTATTTCCTCGCCGTCCGGATGGTCGTGGGCGGGAAAGCGCGCACCAGCATCGAAGCGCACCAGTGAGGTGACACGTCCCGATTCCACCGCGCCAATGAGTTCCAATCGCTTGCGCCACACGCCGTCAACCGGGCTCGGCTGCCAGTCCATGGCGTTTGTGTCGCACACTGCACGCTCAGATAAATCTGCGTTCAATTGCTCTGCTGTCATGGCTGATCTTTCCTTCACCGCTTCGTGAGATCGCGCTTAATCACGCGGCAATGCTCCCACGGAAAGGGTAGCTTGCCAACCCGGCAACGCCGCGCCATTCTGCCGGCCCGAAGCGGAGGAGAAAGCGATGATCGATCTCTATTACTGGCCGACCCCGAACGGCTGGAAAATATCCATTCTCTTCGAGGAATTGGGGCTCGATTACAATGTCATCCCGGTCAATATTATAGAAGGCGATCAATTCGCCCCCGAATTTCTGAAAATCGCCCCCAACAACCGCATGCCTGCCGTGGTCGATCCGGACGGCGCCGACGGCGAGCCGATCTCGATTTTCGAATCCGGCGCCATCCTGCTGCATTATGCCGAGAAGCACCAAAATTTCATACCCGCCGACGAACGCGGGCGCAGCGAAGTGCTGCAATGGCTATTCTTCCAAATGGGCAATGTCGGCCCGATGCTCGGCCAGTGCCACCACTTCCGCAATTATGCGGAGGAAAAACTGGACTACGCTATCGATCGCTACACCCGGGAGGCGACGCGTCTCTACCGCGTCGTCAACAAACGCCTGGCCGACCGCGACTTTGTCGCCGGCGGTTATTCCATCGCCGATATGGCGATTTTCCCATGGATGCGAATCTGGAAAAATCAGGGCCAGGACATCGAAGAATTTTCTCATCTCGCCAAATGGCTCGACCGCATGTATGAGCGCCCAGCGGTGCGCCGCGGCCTCGATGTGATGAAGGACGAGAGCGCCAAAAAACGCGAATTCACCGAAGAGCAACGCTCGATCATGTTCGGCGACAAACAGTTTTCGGCCCGCTGAGGGCGGGCGATGATCGATCTCTATTATTGGCCGACCCCGAACGGCTGGAAGATCACCATCCTGCTCGAAGAACTGGGCCTCGATTACAGGGTGATTCCGGTGAACATCCTAAAGGGTGAGCAATACACGCCGGAATTCGTCGCCCTCAACCCCAACAGCAAGATACCGGTATTGGTGGATTCCGACGGCGCCGACGGCGCGCCGGTGACGCTGTTCGAATCCGGCGCCATCATGCTCTATCTGGCCGAGAAAATCGGGTGCTTCTTCGCCGACACCACGCGCGGCAAATATGACGTGCTGCAATGGCTGATGTTTCAGATGGGCGGCGTCGGTCCGTTCTTCGGCCAGGCCAATCATTTCAACCGCTACGCTTCCGTACAGGTGCCGTACGCGATCGAGCGCTACAACGCAGAAGCGGCGCGCTTGCTCCGCGTTATGGATACCCAGCTTGATGGCCAGGATTGGATCGCCGGCGGTTATTCCATCGCCGACATGGCGCTGTTCGGCTGGACCCGCGATTTGGCCAAAGAGGCGGATTTCCTTGCACCCTATGCCAACGTCCAGGCGTGGTTCGCGCGGCTCTTGGAGCGCCCGGCCGTGCAACGCGGTCTTGCAGTGCTGGCCGAGACGCGCAAAGCGCCATCCGAATTCGATGACCAAGCGCGGGCGGTGATGTTTGGAGAAGGCGCGGGCGCTACGGAGAAGGGCGAAGCGTGAGAGTCATTATCCCCGACGCGCAATTTCCGGGCGCCGCCGATGTCGAACAGGCGGCGCTCGGTGACGGCGCGGAAATTGAGGTTCACCGCTGCGCCCGGGCGGAAGAAATTGCCGACGAATCCTGGGCCGCCTGCGACGCCATTCTGGCGTGGCAGAACGTGACCGTCGACGCGGCGCTGGTCGCCAAGTTGGAGAAGTGCCGCATCATCGTGCGCTGCGGTATCGGCTATGATCGCATGGGTCTGGAAGCATGCGGTGCGCGCGGCATCCCGGTGTGCAATGTGCCGACCTACGATTTCACCGACGTCATGAGTTCAACGCTTGCCATGTCGCTGGCGCTGATGCGCGGACTGTTTACTTACGACCGTTTGCTGCGGCCCGATATGACGGCCGGCTGGGAATGGGGCCGGGCGCCGGAAATGCGCCGCGTGCGCGATCAGAATTTCGCCGTCATCGGTTGCGGGCGGATCGGCACCGGCGTGTTGCTGCGGGCAAAGGGCTTCGGAATGACGCCCGGCTATTACGATCCCTATCTGCCGACCGGGCATGAAAATTCCCTCGACGTCAGGCGGTTTCACAACCTGAACGAGATGCTTGCCTGGGCCGATGTGCTGAGCATCCACACACCGCTCAACGGCGAGACGGCAAACATGATCAACCGCGCGACCGTCGAAGCGATGAAGCCGGGCGCAATATTCGTCAATTGCGCGCGCGGCGGGTTGGTGGATCTCGATGCTCTCGAATGGGGCTTGCGCGACGGCCCAATCGCTGCCGCCGCGCTCGACGTCTTTCCGGAAGAACCGCCGGCCCGCCATCCGCTGATCTCAGCCTGGCTTGCCGATACGGAATGGCTGAGGGGGCGGCTCTCAATCACGCCGCATTGCTCCTTCTACTCCGAAGCGACCTTTGCCGAGATCCGTCACGGCGCGGCGGCGACGGCGGCGGACTATTTGCGCAACGGCAGTCTGATCAATTGTGTGAACGAAGATTATTTGGGTGCGCCGGCGACGACGCAAACGGCGGATTGAGAGGTCATCGATGAACGATAAATCGGTTAATTTGTACGGCCACTATCTTTCCATTCCTTCCTGCAAGGTCGGCCTGATGTTGAGCATGAGCGGCATTCCGCATGCCTATCATCATGTCGACCTGATGAAAGGCGCGCAGAAGGAACCCTCGTTCCAGGCGTTGAACCGCTTCGCCCAGGTGCCGGTGATCGTTCACGACAACAAAACAATCATCCAGTCGGACGTCATTCTGGTTTATCTCGCGGAGCAGTTCTCGGCAATGGACGGCGGCACCGAAGAAGAGCGTCTCGGCGTGCGCGAATGGCTCTGTTGGCAGGCGGATCGATTGTGGAACATCACGCGGGCGCGCAGCCAAATCAAATTTCAGAACGGCGCGCCGGCCGTCGTTGATCAGCTGCAAGGCGCCTCGCGCGACGCGCTGGGTGTGTTGGACGCGCATTTGGAGGGTGGCGATTTTATTGCCGGTTCGGCGCCGACGATCGCCGACGTGGCCTGTTATACCGTGATCGCCCATGCCGGGGATGCTGAACTCGACATCTCAGAATGGCCGGCGATCACCGATTGGCAGGCACGCATGAATGCGCTCCATGGTTGCGGCGATTTAGAAGACATAATGCCGCGGGAGAGCCGCGCGTGATCGATCTCTACACCTGGCAGACGCCGAACGGCTTCAAGGTTTCGATCTTGTTGGAGGAGCTCGGCTGGGACTACCACGTCCACGAAATCAATATTGGCCAGGACGAGCAGTTCGAGCCGGCCTTCCTCAAGCTCTGCCCCAACAATAAGATACCGGCGCTCACCGATTCCGAAGGGCCGGACGGCGCGCCGATTTCACTCTTCGAATCGGGCGCGATCTTGATTTATCTCGCCAACAAGGCCGAGCGGTTCATTTCGCCGGATCCGCGCAAGCATATGGAAGAGATCCAATGGATCATGTTCCAGATGGCGAATGTCGGGCCGATGTTCGGCCAGACGCACCATTTCAGGAGCAAGCAAGAGCCTGAAATCGCCTATGCGCGGACGCGTTATTTGCGTGAGACCCACCGCCTCTATGGAGTCATGAACAGCCGCTTGGAGGCCAGCGAATATCTCGCCGGGCACGACTATGGCATCGCCGACATCGCCACTTGGCCTTGGGTCTCGAGATTTGAGTGGCACGAAATCGATTGGGCGGATTATCCCCACCTTCGCCGCTGGTTTGACGCCATCTGGGAACGCCCGGCGGTGAAGTTGGGCCGCGCGGTGCCGCGCGTCGGCGCCATCTGGTCCGGCGCCTTTCTGGAACAAGACGAATCTTAGCGCCCGCCATGTCCAATTTGGATCATCCTTCCGTCATGCGGGTGCGCGCTTGGTTGGCCGACGCGTCTTCACCGGCCGAAGTAATCGAGCTGAATGAGACGGCACGCAGCGCCCAGGACGCCGCCGACAGCATCGACACCGAACTTGGCAGCATCGTCAAATCCTTAGTCTTCGCGGTGGCCGGCAAGCCGGTGATGGCGCTGGTCGCCGGCGACCGCCAATGCGACACCAAGGCGCTCGCCGTGGCGCTCGGCCTCGACGGCAAGGTCAAGCGGGCGGATGCGGATTTGGTGCGCGAAGCCACCGGCTTTGCCATCGGCGGCGTCCCCCCGGTGGCGCATGAGACGAAATTACCGATCGTGATCGACGCCAGTCTCGCCCGTTTCGAGACGGTCTACGCCGCCGCCGGCCACCCTTATTGCGTCTTCGCCACCAGCGTCGCAGAACTCGCCCGCATCACCGGCGCGGAGATAAAGGAGGGCATCGGCACTGCCGGATAAGGCAGGGCCGGTCACGGAAAAGGCGCCGCGTTGACAGCATGCCGGTGCACAATTAGATAAGGTGCTTCGCTGGCAAGCGGGTGTTCCAAGGAGGGGTGGCCGAGTGGTCGAAGGCGACGGTTTGCTAAACCGTTATAGGGTGTAAAGCCCTATCGAGGGTTCGAATCCCTCTCCCTCCGCCATACCTTAGTTCACCAACGTCCGCCGACGTCCTATAACATCATATAAAACAACCATTTAGAGTAATTCACGTCTGGCTGTATCTGCCGGGACATGCTACAATCCAAACCTGTTCATGGGTAGATTTATGGGTAGGGATTATGGCGCGCGGCATAAATAGACTGTCAGCAAGAGCGGTCGAAACCGCCAGGAACTCCGGCCTAACCGCTGACGGGGGTGGCCTATACCTTCAGGTTTCTAAATCGGGGGCCAAATCCTGGGTATATAAATTCATGCTCAATGGGCGGTCACGGGAGATGGGGCTGGGGTCGTTGAAAGCAATCAGCCTAGCTGACGTCCGCGAA